>CALMRD010000205.1 GCA_937871625.1 uncultured Bacteroidales bacterium
GCTGCATCGCAGGGTAGCTATGTTTGGAAGAGATAAGCACTGAAAGCATCTAAGTGCGAAGCTCGTCTCAAGATGAGATTTCCCTTAAGGGTCGTTGTAGACTACGACGTTGATAGGCTGCAGGTGTAAAGGTGGCAACATCAAAGCTGAGCAGTACTAATTACCCGTGAGCTTTCTGAGTGGTGTCTTGTTATTCTTACAATTTAAACCAGTATGTCACGATATTTGAAGTCTTAAGGTGGCTATAGCGGAGGGGTTCCACCTCTTCCCATTCCGAACAGAGAAGTTAAGCCCTCCTGCGCCGATGGTACTGCAGAGCAAAATGTGGGAGAGTAGGTCGCCGCCGACTTTAAAAACGAAGCCCCGATTGGAAACAGTCGGGGCTTTTTTTATTGCCCTTGCTGAAGTCTGCCTCCTCGCCTTCGCATCAGGCACTCCCAGCGGATAAGCAGACGGAGCCATGGTCTTCAGACTTGATTATGAAAATACGAAGTTTATCAGGGTTATCTCAGGTTATACTGTCCGCCGCTTGGTAAGCGCGTACTTTTTTCCTTATTTTGTTAAAAAAATTCCGGCATGAACCAGCTTCTTGAGAAACTATCTGCCTGTGTTGAATTTGGCAAGATTGATATTAAATCTCCCTATCCACCTTCCATGAAAGACCAGGAGGGGGCTTTTGAACTTACCAGGAGCGCACTTGATGCCGGCATCAGTCCGGGTGAAATACTGGAGGAAGCCCTCATCCCTGCTATGTCTCGGGTAGGACAGAAGTTCAGCCGAAACGAGATCTTCGTGCCCCAGATGCTCATGGCCGCAAAGGCGATGAACAGCTCCATGACACATATCAGACCCTATTACCTCTCCGGTGAGACGAAGCGAAAGGGGACCTTTATCATCGGAACGGTGACAGGTGATCTGCATGACATAGGCAAAAACCTGGTCGCCATGATGATAGAAGGCGCCGGATGGGAGGTAATCGACCTGGGAGTCGATGTTAGCATTGAAAAGTTCATTGATGCTGCGGAGCTGCATCCGGGAGCAGTTGTGGGCCTGTCAGCACTGCTCACCACCACCATGGAGAATATGCGTAAGACGGTTGCCATACTGAAGGAGAAATTTCCACACCTGCAGGTACTCGTCGGCGGTGCACCGGTAACAACAGAGTTCTGCGAAAAGATAGGAGCTGATTTCTATTCTCCCGACCCCCAGGGAGCGGTCGATTACATCAGCACTCTTGCCCGGTAAAATACCGCTGCCAGTCGTCACAATAAAGCAGAGACCCTATATCAGTGAAAACAGGTTTTTGATTAAGGAGGTAATAAACCTTATATTTGCTGCTGTATGGTCATCTCCTTTAGCCTCTTAGACCATAAATTATTAACCGTAATCCGTTAACAGACAGATAGTGATTCACCTGAATCCGGTTTGTCTGATAAATAACCTTGGCTCATGAAAACAGTACTGTCGGGAAAAACTAAAGAGGTAGTCATCAGCACAGAGGGTCCGGTAATTATTATCGGAGAATCTATCAACCCGACCAGGCGCAGAAAGCTGGTCTCCACTCTGCAGGAGAAGAACTTTGAATACATGCTCTCCATCGCCAGGTCACAGATCGAAGCCATGGCAGATGTGCTGGATGTCAATGTCGGTTTTCCCGGGGTGGTGGATGAAGAGCTTCTGCCGCAGGCAGTCGTGGCACTGCAGGATAACTTCGACATACCACTCTGCCTTGACTCCCCCAACCCTGCGGCGATAGAGGCTGCACTGAAGGTGGCAAAGGGTCGGTGCCTCATCAACTCGGTGAACGGCGAGGAGAGGTCGCTGGAGAGACTCCTCCCCATTGCAAAGGAGTACGGTGCCGCAATAATAGGCCTGGTACTTGACGATGACGGTATCACCCATGACCCTGAAAAGCGGCTGAGGATAGCCGAAAAGATCATCGAACGTGCAGTCCGCATTGGTATCAGGGAGGAGGATGTGATTATTGACCCGATGGCCATGGCCGTCAGCGCCGACCCCAATGCCTGCCGGGTAACCCTGGAGACCATAAGGCTGGTGCATGACCGTCTGGGGCATAACATCACCCAGGGAGCCAGTAACATCTCCTTCGGGCTGCCCAACCGTGAGAACATCAACAATGCGTATATGGCCATGTCTATCATGCTCGGACTCACCTGCCCCATCGCCAACCCGGAAAAGATAACAGGACTGGTGCGTGCCGCAGACATTGTTCTTGGGAGGGATGACTATGCCATCAGGTTTATTGAACACTACCAGGCAAACCTTCAATCCTGACTGCTTTCAGTTATACATTCAGAGAAATGCTTCCCTCCGTCAGTGTGCTGGAGAGAGCGATGGGTTACCCCGCAGGGGAAACGCCGGGGTATATCACAGCCCTCATCGGAGAGGCATATGAGGAGCTCATGCCGCTTGAGGAGATCAGGGCTGAATACCTGATATTTGATGATATTGAGATTGATACGGATGCCAGCACCATCAGGATTCAGGATGTCATCTTCAACCCGGGCCGCAATGTCTCCGGGCAGATCCGTGAGGCGGAGATGATCGCCCTATTTGTCTGTACCGCAGGAGCGACTATCAGCGACCGCAGCAGATACTGCCCCCCGGATGGGGACCTGCTGAGAGCATATATCTATGACGTGACAGGAACCATGGTGGTCGAAAAGGCCGCGGACAAGATGCTTCAGGAGCTTCGGCAGACAATGGAGGCCGTTGGCTGTGGGATTACCAACAGGTTTAGTCCCGGTTACTGCGGATGGGCCCTGACCGGGCAGCTTATGCTATTCAGCTTCTTCATGGATAATTACTGCGGTGTCATGCTCACAGAGTCGGCCCTGATGAAACCCGTCAAGTCCGTTAGCGGCCTGACAGGTATAGGTAAGAATGTAAGCTATCATCCATGGGAATGCCAACTTTGCAACGACAAAAACTGTATTTACCGGGGCAGAAAACCTGAAGGTCCGAAGTTCTGATGTACTGTCCTGCGTGAGAAGGGTATCTCCGTATGCTTCAACGGAAAATATTCGTACATTTATCAACACTGTGAGATCCTTCTCGTGAGGATTGCATGAGCTTGGGTACACATCAGGAATTGAATATCAAAACTCCATGCAAATTCCGTCCGATCGGCAAAGATGAATTTGCATAAAATAATAACATTATGTTACTACTGGGCATTGACCTTGGAAGCTCATCGGTAAAGGTATCCGTCGTTGACGGTGCAACCGGCAGGGCACTCTCTTCCGCATCATTTCCACCCTCAGAGATGGCCATCTCGGCCCCCAGACCCGGATGGGCGGAGCAGGATCCTGAATTATGGTGGAAGAATTTCACACTCGCGCTGGCAGCATGTCTCAAGCCCCTGGGATCAAAGAGCAGGGATATTGGAGCTATCGGGATATCGTACCAGATGCACGGACTGGTGACCGTTGACGTCAACAGGAAAGTGCTCAGGCCTTCGATAATATGGTGTGACAGCAGGGCAGTTGGAACCGGTGACCTGGCATTCGAAAAGATGGGCAAGGATTTCTGCCTGCACCACCTGCTCAATTCGCCTGGCAACTTCACAGCCTCAAAACTGGCGTGGGT
>CALMRD010000206.1 GCA_937871625.1 uncultured Bacteroidales bacterium
GAGTGTTGATTATGCGGTCATACCCCTGCTGCTCGATTTTCACTTCGGGGGGAATGAAACCTTCTCCTTCAGCACCGGACCATATTTCGCTGCCAGGCTCAGTGCCCGCTGTACCGGCACGGCAATGCAGAAAACGAACAGCAACGGATCCTATACTGTTGAAGAGACTACCATCTATGATGATCTCACGGAACTGACAAAGAGAAACGATTTCGGCTGGCTGGCCGGAGCAGGGGTTGCCATACCGCTGCATGATAACCTTAAACTCGATATCGGGATAGAATACAGGCAGGGATTTTCGGAGGTCTTCAATTTAGCCTCCAGCGGGTCCCCAAAACCTATCAATGCAAAGGACGTATTCATACGGAACAGCGCCCTGACACTGCGGGCGGGATTGAGAATTCCGCTTTACAGATAAGGGTCTGATGAGATATAAGAACAGCCGGATGATGAAAACTATAACAGAAAAATGGGAGACGAGGAGTACGGCATTAATGATTGTCATCATGATGGTCATTCTTGGCTCATGCAGTGAAGATCCCTCACGGAGAATACTGGAGAACTATCAGTTCTACTTTAACAACAGCCAGGAATCCAGGTTGCTGGCAGGGGAGTCGCTTGATGTGTCGGCATGGTTCCAGGTATATACCAATACATCTGCGAAGGTCGATTCTGTAAGAGTGATTTTCGAGCCTGTCCAGGGAGGCGGATCAGTCAAACAGGAACGTGATTATGTCACTTCCGGGCAGGATATCGGGGCAGTATGGACCCTCGGGCACGATTCATTCAGACAGGTGCTGAGGGCATCGGTCCGGGACCTTTCCGGCAGCCTCATGACCTCAACAGACATGGTTGCCTTTGGCTTCAGGGAGGATGAGTGGGACGGAGTCACCGGCACACCGGAGGTGCAAATGATGGACATGGTGGCTGATACGGTCAACAGGGTCACCTTCATTACGACTGGCAGTTATCTTTACAGGCAGGGCGAAAGGTATTACCAGTGGGAAAGAGTCAACGATCCCATTTTCAACTCCCCGGACAGACCGCGTACAGTTGAAATAGACCGTAACGGTGTGATTTATGTCAGTACCAACGGCGGCAATATTATCAGGAGCCTGGATCACGGATCATCATGGCAGTACTGCGCCAAACCGTGGCCCGAGCGCTCACACTACCTCCAGATATACGTCTCCAACGACAACAGGCTGTGGGTATATACGGCAGAGGAACTGATAAGATACTCCGATGACAGGGGTGTAACATGGCATAACGCCGGAGCCGGAATGTCTGAGCAGAGGCTGGGTGATGTCTTCAGGCTGTCAGACGGGGCCCTGATAAAGCATGGCCTTGATTGCTGCAGCCTCATGATCTCTGATGACGACGGCCAGACATGGACGTCGCTGACAACCCCGGCCTATTCTCAAAAACTGTATGTCACTGATGATGATCAGATCTTCATCGTCTGCGACCAGGGGACGGGAGAGGTTATCTACCGGTCGGACGACCGTGGAGAGACATTCTCAAGCGTTCACAGTGTGGGTGTAACATACCGGTCATCATATGGCAATATCTTTACCAGGTGGGGCGATTTCTGGTATGTGGCCGTTCCCGGATTCGGGATCATGACTTCATACGACCTGGATGAGTATGAAAACTACTGGCTCTTCCCTGATCTTTGGACTCTCTATGTTGATCATAACGGGGTCCTGATGGTACAGGACTTTGAGCTCAATACCCTCTACTATCGAAATAACTCTCAATAGCACGATCTGATTGATCGGGTTATTTGTGGCCTCAGTTGTTAAACTGATTTCATGTATCTTTGTAATCAGTTCAGGTAATTATCAGAACTGAAACAAAAACCACAGCCATGAAAAAGTTACTGGTATTAATACTCCCGGCCATCTTGATGATCCTGATCTCATGTGGCAAGGAGAAGGAGACCGACCGGTTCACACTTATTACGGCCCACGTCTGGGCCAGCGACAGTCTGCTTGCTGACGGGATTGATGCGAGCGGGCCTGGAGAACCCTTGGAGAAGTTCAGGGGGGATGCGACATTCAACAAGGACGGAACGGGCACCTTCGGACAGTATATAGGAACATGGATGCTTGTTGATAATGATGCCAGCCTCGCGATCACATCTCCTGATCTGCCGGTTCCATCGATCGCAACCACCATAGTAGAACTGACATCCACCTCATTGAAGGTGAAATTCGTCTGGCCCCAGCAGACGGGTTCGCTCAATATCCGGATGACCTTCAAACCGAAATAATGCGTTTAGTCGCCCTTCTTCTTCTTTCATTTGGTTTGCTCTCTCATGGAGTTGTCTCTGCCCAGGCCACGGTCAGCGGCAGGGTGACCGACAGGCTTACCGGGGAGCCGCTGCCTGACGTCTACGTCATTTATGGCAGAGCCCTGGGTACCACCACTGACACCGACGGCTTCTACACCTTTGCCGCCTCTCCGGGGTCAATCAGGGTTGAATTCAAATTCATTGGATATAAATCGCATACGGAAACCGTCACTCTGGTGGGTGGGGGGACACTCCAGCTTAATGCAGTGCTGGAACCCGAGGCCCAGTTGCTCGATCAGATAGTCGTCAGCGCTGACAGGATGGAGCAGAAGAGGTCCGAGCTGACAGTCTCTATGGATGTCATAAAGCCTGAATACTTTTTCCGGACCCATATCACCGATGCGCAGGAGCTGATAACCAAGACTCCCGGCATCGAGGTGCTTGACGGACAGGCATCGGTAAGAGGAGGAAGCGGGTTCAGCTACGGTGTTGGCAGCAGGGTGCTGGCCCTTGTTGACGGCCTCCCGATGATGTCGGCTGACGCCGGAAATATCAAATGGCAGTTTCTGCCGCTGGAGAACCTGTCGCAAGTGGAGATAATAAAGGGAGCCTCATCGGTTCTCTACGGCTCCTCAGCCCTTAACGGGGTTATTAACTTCAGGACCGCCGACGCGTCGAACGTGCCTCTGACAACATTCTATACCGAGGGAGGGATCTACGGTGCTCCACGCAACCGCGACTGGAAGTGGTGGGACACGCCCAGACTATTCGGTAGTGCATCATACTCTCACCTCCGAAGGATAGGAAATACGGACCTGGGCATTGGCGTTAATCTTGCCGCTGACAACGGCTACAGGAAATATAATGATGAGACCATGGGGAGGGTCAGCCTAAGGCTGAAGCATCACAGCGGCAGGGTGGAGGGACTGAAATACGGGGTGAACATCAGCGGGGGAAAGACATACAAGGCTGATTTCATACTGTGGGAGGACGCTGAATACGGTGCCCTGATACAGGACACCTCCACGGTGTCGAGGCTGCACGGCTACTTTATTGCCGCCGATCCGTTCATCTCGTTGAACCGCAACGGCCGGGCGAAACATGATATACGTATGCGCCTGCAGTCCTCAGCCAACCGGTTTCCGGTGCGGGTCGAAAACAACTCTGCCTCCTTCTCTGTCTACGGCGAGTACCAGTTCTGGTATAGCTTCTCAGATCATTTTAACCTGACGGCAGGCTTTGCCGAGACCTGGAGCAGCGTCACCTCCAATTTCTTTGGTGATCACCGCGCACTCAATCTTGCGGGATTTGCGCAGCTGGAGGCAAGGCCTGTGAACAGGCTGAAGGTCACCGCCGGCGTCCGTGTGGAGCAAAATATACTCGATGGTGATGGAGACAGGATCGTCCCGGTATTCAGAACAGGCATCAACTGGCAGGCGGCGGAGTATACCTTCCTGCGGGCCTCCTTCGGCCAGGGCTACCGCTATCCATCCATAGCCGAGAAGTATGCCACGACAACCCTCGGCTCGGTTAGGATCTTCCCGAGCCCGGCTGTCCGGGCGGAGTCGGGCTGGAGCTCAGAGATAGGAGTGATGCAGGGCTTCATGCTCGGCGAGATCAGGGGGGAGGGTGACCTGGCGCTGTTCTTCTCCCAGAACAAGGACATGATAGAATATGTTTTCGGGGCCCACCAGGATCCGGCAACAGGCTTCTCCGGCGTGGGCTTCAAGGCGACCAATGTGGAGCAGTCGAGGATTTACGGAGCTGAGACTGAGATCATGCTCCACAGGTCATTCGAGGTCGCGGATTTAACAATTAGCGGCGGATACACTTTTGTCTATCCGGTTGAGTACAATGCCTTCACCGGTCAGAACAAAGATGTTTTCCTGAAATACAGGAGGAAACACACTGCCAAAGCCGGTTTGCTTGCTGTCCGTGACAGGATCGAGGCAGGCATTGACCTGTATGTAAGGTCAAAAACGCTGAACATCGATAACGTTTTCCTGCACCCGGACACGCGAGACGAGATTCTGCCGGGCTTCTTTGACTACTGGCAGGAGAACAATACCGGCTATTTCCTGATGGACTGCAGCGCCGGATACAGATTGAGCAACACCTTGAAGGTCTCCGCGGCTCTGAAGAATGTCACGAACACTGAATATATGGGCCGGCCGGGAGACATCCAGCCTCACCGCAACTTCAGCCTCCGGCTCAGCGGCAGGTTTTAAAGAATTTCATTAGTTTTAAGGGATGATCATGTTCAGAAAACATCTCTATTTATTATTGGTTGCACTCCTTTCAGCCGCTCCCCTGCTGCCTTTGGCTGCGCAGGATGAAAACTCTTCACCCTGGAGTGCCGGCGCCGACCTTGTCACCAGTTTTGTCTGGAGGGGCTCGAGGCTTGGCAGCGGTCCGCACCTGCAGCCGGCGATGGAATACTCAGCAGGATTCTTTACCGCAGGTGCATGGGGATCATTCGACATGAACGGCTATGAAGAGGTGGACCTCTACTTCTGCTTTGACCTGCCCGGCGGTTTTACCCTGGGCATGCAGGACTATTATCTGCCGGAGCTGCCATACTTCGATTACTCTGCTGCAGACGGAGCCCATGCCTTTGAGGTCAACCTCGACTGGGAGTCGGACAATGTGTGGCTGAGTGCCAACTATATCATCAACGAGGCAGGAGGAGTGGGGTCATATGGCAACGACCTCTATTTCGAGGCCGGAATCTCATTTGAATATTTCAGTCTGTTCATGGGAGCCGGCAATGGCTGGCACACCGAAAGCGGCAGCTTTAACGTCTGCAACCTGGGGCTGGAGGTAGCTCAGGAGATTGGCATCACCGAACGCTTCTCCGTCCCCGTCACCGGGCAGCTTATCTTCAATCCCGACAGCGAGCAGATGTTTCTGGTTGTAGGGTTTGCCTTCTGATTTGCATTCAGCTGCTATCCTGGCACCTTCACCTCCCTGATTTCCACCTTCGTCCTCTTTTCCTTTAGCACCCCCATTGTCAGCAATATTTTTGTTGCAACGAATTTCTAATCGATTCTTAAAAATGAAAAAAATGAAGACAAGAGTATTTATCGCATTGGCAATGGTTACGCTGATATCAGCAACTGCAGATGCACAGGAAAAAGAGAGAAGGTTTGGGCTCGAAATCAGCGGAGGACCGTCGTTTGCGACCAGTGAGTTTGCGGAGGGCCTCAGAATGGGTTACGGCGTTGAAGGCACCATTCATTACAGGTTCTTGCCTTTTGCCGGTATATATGCCGGCTGGGGAGAGAACTGGTTCAGTACCGAAACCTCATCTTCAGACACAAACAGGGATTATGAGGAGACAGGATACGTTCTGGGCCTGCAACTCCAGTATTCTTTCAAGGGTACCCGCTCCTCTCTCTTTCTGCGGGCAGGTGCACTTTATAACCACATTGAGGTTGAAAATGATAACGGCGTGATACTTCAAGATACGGGGCACGGACCAGGTTACCAGGTAGCCGGTGGTGTTGACATAGGTCTTGGTTCCGGATGGAGTCTGACTCCCGGGATCAAGTTTAACTCACTGTCAAGAGAGATTGAGATGGAAGGGGAATCAACGATTCTTGATTATCAATACCTCTCTGCACGAATCGGAATTGTGAAAAGGTTTTAAACTGTCTGCCGTGAAGGAGTTAAATGTTAATTTATAAGCATGTTGCTCCTTCACGGCAAAATTAAATTGACCAGCAATCCGGCAAAATGAAATTGCATGAGCACAATCTCACATCGTTTTTTGATTGTAGACTTTCGAGCAGGTTCTTTCCGACAAATGAGACTTGTATAGACAGCAACCAATAAAAGGATATGTTTGATGTCTTCATGTAAGTTCCATTCGACCAATGAAATAACTATAAAATAATCAAATTGAATAAAGACCTATTTACAAATGAAAACTAACATCCTGATAATCATTACGCTCATTATGGCAACTTTTGCCTCCTGCGAAAATGAACCGTATATACATTTTGGATTTGATTCCCCGGTTACCAGGGACTCAAAAGGCATGGTGGTGGTTGATATTTCGCACTCCTGTGACAGAATTTACCTCAGTGGGTCTATCAGGTTATCAGAAGGAGAAGTAGAGGTCATACTCGTGAATCCGGGTGGAGTTGTCGTTTTTTCAAAAACCCTGGTTGCCCCTGACGAATTGAACGTAAACGAAAGCTTCGATGTAACATATGGTTACTGGGAACTTAAATACTTAAGCAATAATGGCAAGGGGTATATTGATTTACACATAAGTAATTTTTAATCCGGTAGTATGAGCGTAATAATTTATTTCCCCTGCATATCTACTTCTGCTATTTTTATGGTTTGAATTAGACCCGGTAACACCCAGAAGCAATCCATCAGATGAAGTTAAAAAGCACATTTCCAAACGCGAGGTTGTTGAGACTCCTGATATTCATTTCACTTGGCCTTCAGCTTATTGTTTTGTCGCAGATGTATTTTTTCAAGGCAGATCTTTTCAGCGAACCGCTTCAGGTGATAGTCCGCTTGCTTAGAGGAATTGTACTGACATTTATTGGAGGAGCAATACTTGCTTACCCCTTCATTGCACTGATTCGTTACATGAATAAGAGACTGCCCTGGAGGAGCCATGCGCTTAAAAGGTTTTTGATACAGTTTCCGATTGCTGTCCTGGGAGGTTTATTGGTTACTCCGGTAATACTCTTGCCTGCAAGCTTGTTTTTTGGATTGGAGAGTGACTTTGCGACACTGGTAAACAATGCATTTTATCTTGTAATACTTTCACTCTTTCTGATGATTGTTCTTGAAGCGGGAATCTACTTTGATGAAAGTGCAGAATCACAGCTTGCTGCCAGGAAGCTACAGGAGGATCTTATTAAGGAAGCATCTGACAGAACAAGGTTTGAAACTCAAATGCTTATGGAAGAGGAGAAGAACAGACTCGCCCGTGACCTGATAGACCAGGAGAAGCTGCTAACCAGGAGTCTCGAACTGGAGATAAAAAAGAGGGAACAGATATCGCTGGAACTCGAAGAAAGCCGTGGACAGCTTCAAAGTATCCTGTCGAATCTGGCCGGTGCTGCCTATCGTTGTCAGTTTGATGAAGATTACACAATGAAATATATCAGTGAAAAGATATTCGACATCACAGGTTATCATGCCTCTGACTTTAAAGAAAACAACATACGCACTTTTGCTTCAGTAATTCACCCTGATGATACTGATCACTGCCGTAACAGTATTATGCAGGCCTCTATATCCAGAACCAGATATGAATTTGAGTACCGGTTGATTCACCGCGACGGCAGCACAGTCTGGGTTAATGAAAACGGGAAAAGTATTTGGGATAACGAAGGCAACCTCTCTTATCTTGATGGAATTATTGTTGATATAACAAGAAGGAAAGAGGCAGAACTGTCTGCTAACGAGAGTGAAAAGAAGTATAAGGAATTAATGGATTTTCTGCCTCAGCCGGTTTTTGAGTTGAATTTACAGGGAGAAATAGTATTAAGTAATAAAGCGGGCGATGAGTTTTTTGGACCGCTCCCCGATAATCCTGATGAAAAGCTGTCAGCACTCGATTGTTTTGTAAAGGAGGATATCCCCCGGATAATTGACAATTTTAAGAAATCGGCACAGGGAATTAACACAGAGCCCAGCGAGTTTACAGCAATAAAAAGGGATGGAACTCTCTGTCCGGTAATGGTATTTGGCAACCCGATAATACGCAACGGGGAAATTATGGGACGAAGAGGGATTATAATCGATATCTCTGAAAGGAAGAAGCAGGAGATGGGTTTACTGAAGGCGAAGGAGGAACTGGAACGGATCAACAACACACTGGAACATCGGGTTGAAGAACGGACAAAACAGCTGACAGAGGCCAACACACAGCTTCTTAAGGTTCAGAAGGAGAATCTTCAGTCGCAGTTTGAGGTCCTCAAGCAGCAGGTCAATCCGCACTTTCTGTTCAACAGCCTGAATGTTCTGACCTCGCTTATTAAGATCGATCCTGACCTGGCTGAGTCGTTTACTGAGAGGCTTTCCAAAGTCTACAGGTATGTGCTTGAAAATAAGGAGAAAGACCTGGTCTCGCTCAGCACGGAGCTGGAATTCCTGAACGCATACCTCTTCCTTCTGGAGATAAGGTTCATGAATAAAATCTTCATTGAGATAAGCATTGACAAATCGTACTACGATTTCCAGATCCTTCCGATTGCCATACAGCTGTTGATTGAGAATGCAATTAAGCATAACACTTTTTCAAAAGTCAGCCCTCTGAAAATTGAGTTATACGTTGACAGTCTGGACAGGCTTAACATAGTAAATAACCTGAATACAAGGGAGACAAAGTTTGCTTCAACAGGAGTTGGTCTTGAGAATATCAGCCGCAGGTATGCGCTTGTTTCTGACAGGAGTCCTGAATTCACGAAGACGAAAGATCAGTTTATTGCCAGACTTCCCTTATTGAAATCTGAAAATGAATAATATTACCAATATGAAAGTTGTGATTATAGAAGACGAAGCCTTTGCGGCTTTGCGATTAAAAAAGATGATACAGGATTTTAATCCGGGGATTGAAATCATGGCCGAACTGGAATCGGTTGCCGAATCTGTTAAGTGGTTTAAGGCAAATCCGGAACCTGATCTCATTTTTCTAGATATTCACCTTGAGGACGATCTCAGTTTTGCCATTTTTGACCAGGTGAATATCTCAAGTCCGGTCATCTTTACCACTGCGTTTGACGAGTATGCAATCAAGGCCTTTAAACTAAAGAGTATTGATTACCTGCTAAAACCTATAGCTCATGAGGAGTTGGCGGCTGCCCTCAGGAAGTACGAACAATTCAGTGGGCTGCACCCGAATTCCGTCGACCTGCAATCGCTTTACAACCTGCTGATCAACAAGGATATTAAGTACCGCGAACGGTTCTCGGTATCTGTTGGCACCAGGATAAAGATGTTTGAGGTTTCAGAGATAGCCTATTTCTATGCCCTCGATAAGGGTATATATCTCCGGACATTCCAGGGGAGCACATATAATGTGGATTTCACCCTGGATAAGCTCGAAGAGATGCTTAATCCTAAGGTTTTCTTTCGGATCAACCGGAAATATATAATCAATATCGGATCTATTTCAAATATGGTGGCCTACTCACGATCCCGTGTCAAACTGGAGCTCAAGCCGAAGGCCGACAATGAACTGGACACAGTGGTCAGCATTGACCGGTCTGCTGATTTCAGGCAATGGCTAAATGAATAGTTGAGTTTTGCGGCCTGACATGATGTTGGATTTTTGGGATTAGTTCCTGTTTCCGTGGTAATATTTTTTAACTCGGTTTTTTATGTATCGCAACTTACCGCCACAAATATCTTCCTGAATAGCAGGCTCTGTATCTCCAACCCATGAAAGCAGGCTCTCATCCTCCCTGACAACACCTTCATCCTCTTTTACTTTTTGCGCGTGAACTGTGCAGTTACTTTTGAAGCATAGTAAAGCATCTCAGGCAAACAACAGTTTCGGAATGAAATAATGAGTGACATTTCCGGAAGCAACAAGATTAACAATGAAACTCCTTGACAATTCAGAAGCGGGAAATAAATCAATGAAAGCGTTAGCGGTCACATTTTTTGCCAGTGGCATTTGGGATACTGTTGCTGCTCTTATCTATTTTTTCATGATCGGCACCGGTCGCAAAATTGACGATCCCCTGATTGATCCCTTTTTCGCTGTTTTCCTGGGATCGTTTTTTCTCTGTTTTGCTTATCTGCAATTCATGTCGGCCTTCAATATCAGGAGATACGCCTTTAATGTAGGCTGCCTGATTATAGGCAGGTCTTTCTATGTTATTCAGCTCTATGCTTATATGGCATTTGTAAAGGATTTTCCGTCAACATTCTGGTTTACGGGAATAATTGACAGCCTCTTTACCATTCTTTATCTGATTTTTTCATTAATGGGCGGATTGAGCATACGGGAGCTGTTTCTTCCAAAGAGATTAATTTCTGACAATCATAGTGGTAATTGAAAGAGGGAGGGAAATTGATGCATACCTTCGCATATCCTTTTCAGGGTATAAAAAATAAGAGTACCATCAGATGAATAAAATTAGTAACAAATCAACCATTCGTAAAGGAGGAGCAGTTATGATTACCATTCTGTCAGTATTGCTGATCTTTATTCTTATTGTCACAGTTGTTTTGTTTGCATTGAGTCCGGGAAAAGCCGAGCCTTTCCTCGATGAACAGGGGAATCTCATTGAGGGCAGCATCTCTGAAAAAAATCGTGTCAATATCAATGGAGTTGAGCAGGGAATGTTTATCAGGAGCAGGGATGTTACGCACCCGGTGTTGCTCTACCTTCATGGAGGGATGCCTTTTTATTTTCTCTCGAAGAGATATCCTGCCGGTCTTGAAGACCATTTTACCGTGGTCTGGTGGGAACAGCGCGGATCCGGAATGTCATACAGCGCCGGTATTCCGACTGAGTCGATTACACTTGAACAGTTGATTTCCGATACCAGGGAGGTGACGAATTACCTTCGGATGCGGTTCGGACACGATAAGATTTATCTCATGGGGCATTCGGGAGGAACCTTTATTGGTATATATGCAGCTGCGCAAATGCCTGAACTCTTTCACGCATACATTGGTGTTGCCCAGATGTCGAATCAGCTTAAATCTGAACAACTGGCATACGAGTATATGATTGCGAAATACAGGGAGCGCGGAAACAGGAAAATGGTCCGGAAACTGGAATCAGCACCGGTCACCATGTCGGATGGTACACCGCGTACATACCTTTCATTGCGCGATCAGGCAATGCACAGTCTGGGAGTAGGAACAACGCGTGACATGAATTCAGTAATTACCGGGGTTTTCTTGCCGTCACTTACCTGCAGGGAGTACACTTTTATGGAAAAGGTCAATATGTGGCGCGGGAAATCAGAATCTGGTGTCAGCTGGCTTTGGGAGACAATTCTTGCCACCGATTTGACCGGGCAGGTGCAGGAGCTCGAAATCCCGGTATATTTTTTTCATGGTATATATGACTACACCGTTTCTTACGTACTGGCCAGGGACTATTTCGAAAAGCTAAAGGCGCCTTTGAAAGGCTTTTACACTTTTGATTTCTCAGCCCATAGTCCCATTTTTGAAGAACCGGAAAAATCCATTCAGATATTTAAGAACGACATCCTTAAAGGAATGAACAACCTTGCGGACTAGGGTGAGGATGGGGAGCCATAAAGAGTCCATGATATAATCCATTATAAAAATGATTGTAAAAAATGAAGAAAGATTACAATGAAATTACGGAAATCACCGGACAGGCAGGACCTGGAACAATTATTGGTACTACCGGAACTGACAAATTACAGATTCCTGTCAGCTCACTTATTCCGTTTCTGCTGATTACATTCGGTCTGGCCTGGGGTATACTGGCTCTGTTTATTTTTCTGCCCGGACAGATGACCGAAATATTTGGAGAATTGACCGGCCAGCATCCGCTCTTTTACCTTGCAGTTTATTCCCCTGCAATAGCCGCCTTTGTGATAGTACTTCATAAAACCGGACTCCGGGGCTTAAAGGGCTTTCTCTCCCGGTTGCTGATATGGCGCAGTTCACTTTCGTGGTATGCATTTCTATTTCTTGGGATACCGTTAGTTTTTATCACCGGATCTTTGATCAAGGGAAACCTGTTCGATGATCCATTTCCATTCCCATCCGTTTCTGCCCTATTGCTGGCCACCATATTTGCCATGATAAAAGGCCCGGTTGAAGAATTCGGATGGCGAGGGGTTGCACTGCCGCTGCTTCAAAGGAAATTTGCTCCGATATGGGCCGGTTTAATTCTTGGCGTCATCTGGGGCATCTGGCATATGCCTGCTTTTCTGCTGAGTGGAACCCAGCAAAGTGAATGGTCATTTGTTCCCTTCTTTATCGGATGTATTGCATTAAGCATTATAGTAACCCCATTATTCAACAGATCAAATGGCAGCATACTGTTAACTGCTTTTTTCCATTTTATGCTTATGAACCCGATCTTCCCGGATGCACAACCTTATGATACCTTTATAATCATTGTTATTGCCGTGATTGTTGTCCTGACCAACCGGAAAACCATGTTCTTAAAGAGGGGCGCTGTTACATCGATCATTCCTGCAAAGTAAGGGATTTAGGTTTAGATTGAATAAGGGACTAACATAGTCAGCGGGCTGAATAAAAACGGGTTCAAAACACCAAACTGGGATTTTGGTGCCCTGGAAAGTGCAGGCGCTATTCTTTCCACTGCTGAAGATTTGTCAAAATTTGCAGTTGCGCAATTCAATGAATCGGACAAAGATCTGGCACTTACACGTGAACAGACACTTACTATAGATGAGAACGAGGGAATGGGATTAGGCTGGTTCATAAGCAAGACATCAACCGGAGAGATCCTGCACCGACATAAAGGAGTTACGGGAGGCTACACTTCTGCTATGGCCATTGATACTGAAAATGAAACGGGAATTGTTATCCTTTCAAATGTTTCCGGTTTTAGCAAAAAGATGGGGAATATAGATACTTTGTGCTTTGATTTGCTGGCTACTCTTTCGTATGGCAAACAATAGAATTGACCCTCAATCATAAATAAATGCAGAATTAGGAACTACAGCACAAGCTTCAGGAAGCATACTCCGCTGGAAATCTGAATAACATTTCTCTGACCCTGATAAATCTGTACAGGGCTGGTGAC
>CALMRD010000207.1 GCA_937871625.1 uncultured Bacteroidales bacterium
TTAATCGTCTTGTTCTATTTCGGTGGGGCAGTCATTCAGAACACTACTGCCTATTGCCTACTGCCTACTGGCTACTGCCTACTGGCTACTGCCTGAAAAAAAATTACTTTTGCGGGATGAAGATCATCGATACCCATAACCATATATACCTGCCTGAGTTCGACGCCGACCGCGATGAGGTTATCAGGAGGTCTGTTGATGCCGGGGTTACAACCGTCCTGATGCCCAATATCGACTCCTCGTCCGTGGCTCCAATGCTGGCAGCAGAGGAGCGGTACCCTGGAGTATGCCTGCCGATGATGGGACTCCACCCCACGTCGGTGAAGGAGAACTACCCTGATGAGCTGGGGCTTGTGGTCTCGGCACTCAGGGAACATAAATATTACGGCATCGGCGAGACGGGCATCGACCTTTACTGGGACAGGACCTTCGTGAAGGAGCAGGTGGTATCATTCCGGCGACATCTTGAGCTGGCGGAGGAGTACGGTCTGCCGGTGGTAATTCACGCCCGTGAATCGCTTGACCTGATAATCAAGGAGATAGAGTCGTTTGGCGCTGACCGTATCACCGGCGTCTTCCATGCCTTTCCCGGCAGTGCCGCCGATGCCCGCAAGGTGGTCTCGCTGGGTTTTATGATCGGCATCGGCGGGGTGGTCACCTTCCGTAACGGAAGGCAGCATGAGGCTGCCATCGAGGCAGGGATAAACAACATCGTGCTCGAGACCGACGCGCCTTACCTGGCGCCCGTACCTCACCGCGGCAGGCGCAATGAGAGCAGCTATCTCACACTGGTGATCGACAGGCTCTCGGAGGTGCTGGCCATCACGCCGGCGGAGGTGGCTGCCAGGACAACGGACAATACCAGGAGACTGTTTGGAATTTAATCTGATTCCGGGAAATGGAAAAGCGGACATCAATACTGATAATATATACCGGGGGCACCATCGGCATGGTCAACGATCCGGTGACAGGCACCCTGGTGCCGATAGACTTCAGTCATATCTCGGACCAGGTGCCGGAGCTGCGCCGGTTCGGCTTCACCCTTGACACGATCACCTTTGATCCGGTGATCGACTCCTCCGATGTCACCCCTGAGACGTGGAAGGCAATGGCAAACACGATCCGGGATAATTACGCGATTTATGACGGTTTCGTGGTGCTTCACGGCACCGACACCATGGCCTACTCTGCCTCGGCACTGAGCTTCATGCTCAGGGGACTGGAAAAACCCGTGATCTTTACCGGCGCGCAGCTGCCGATAGGCGTACTGCGCACCGACGGCAAGGAGAACCTCATCACTGCAATAGAGATCGCCGCGGCCAGGGCAGACGGGATGCCGCTGGTGCCGGAGGTGTGTATCTACTTTGAGAACAGGCTTCTGCGCGGCAACAGGACGGTCAAGTCGAGCTCCGAGCATTTCAACGCCTTCAGCTCGCCCAACCTCCCGCCGCTGGCGGAGGCGGGGCTGCAGATCAGGTACAACCGTGATATAATAAGGTACCCCACCGTCAGGCGTCCCCTGGAGGTGTCGGACGCGTTTGAGACGGGTGTGGCAGTGCTGCGGCTCTTCCCGGGCATCGGCAGGGCTACGGTGCATGCTGTGCTTGCGGCACCACGACTGCGGGGACTCATACTTGAGACCTACGGTACCGGCAACGCACCCACGCTGCCGTGGTTCCTGGAGGAGTTATCCGCCTTCATCACCGGCGGTGGCCTTGTGCTCAATGTTACCCAGTGCCAGGCCGGCAGCGTCGACATGGGACTGTACGAGACCTCGGCGGGACTGCTCAGAGCCGGCGTCATTGGCGGCGGTGACATCACCACCGAGGCAGCCGTCACCAAGATGATGATACTCCTTGGCAGCGGCCTGCCGGCTGACAGGGTAAGCGCGATGCTCACCCGCTCGCTCTGCGGGGAAATGAGTTGAAGCCAGTGTGTCGGCGGCAGTGAGTTTGCAGCTACGCCTCTCCGGTAACAGCCATGGCTATCACCCGGGAAATGAGTTGAGCCCGTTGCTGTCAGGAAAATTTTTGTAAATTGCGCCGTTTTTCGGAGAGGTGCAGGAGTGGCTGAACTGGCTCGCCTGGAAAGCGAGTGTACCTCAAAAGGGTACCGGGGGTTCGAATCCCCCTCTCTCCGCAA
>CALMRD010000208.1 GCA_937871625.1 uncultured Bacteroidales bacterium
TGGTAGAAAAACTTATGATTTTCTTCCCGCAGACAATCCTGCCAAAGCTGATGTGCTTTACTTTGCAGGATGTATGACACATCTTACACCGTCAATAAAGAATGCAATGATCAAAATACTTGATGCTTCTGGTGTAAAATGGTCGTTCATCGATGAACAGGGAGGCGTTTGTTGCGGAAGGCCCCTGATGCTGGCAGGGCAGGATAGGGAAGCAAGAGAGCTGATTAACTACAATTCACAGTTAATGTGGAAATCCGGCGCACATACCCTCGTTACTTCCTGTCCTATCTGCTATAAAATATTCAGAGAGAGCTATTATCTTGATGTTGAAGTTCTTCATCATTCGCAGTTCATTAGGAACTGTATTGATGACGGATCTTTGCAAATGAAATTCCTGCACAGGAAAGTTACATATCACACACCATGCGAACTCGGCAGAGGCTCAGGTGTATATGATGAACCTAAAGATGTTCTGAAACATGTAGCTAATTACGAAGCCACCGGTTTTGAGGATGAGAAATCGCTTTGCTGTGGCGGCAGTCTTGGAAATATTGAACTAAGTCAGCAGAATAAACGCCGGATAGCATATGATGTTGTCACTGAGCTTACGAGGAAGAATCCCGACTTTCTGGCAACCGCCTGCCCTCTCTGCAAGAAGACACTGGCGTCAGTTACCACTGCCACGCGTGTTGCTGATATTGCCGAGCTGGTTGCCGAGGCCATCGTTATACCTGTGCCAAAAAAAAACAGCTTACGATTTAGGAAACCGGTAAGGGAATCAGCAGGTATTCACTAAGGTCCGGTCAAAAAACCCTTTTTGATCATCATCAAATGATAATTATCACATTGTTGATAACTTATTTCCTGATATATAGAACATTGGTATTTTTTTTGTTTTTTCGCAGTTTGATATGATACTGAAATTAATTTATGAACGTTATTATAGGGTTGTTAATCAAAATAGCAGAGAAATGAGCAGAAAAGTGTTTACTATTTTTAGCATGGTTGTTCTATTGGTATGGTCCTGCGGCCACAAATCCGGTTCAGAGAGTGTTTCGGAAAATGCCATAATTCAGCAGTCTGACGGGACCCTTGCACTGAACCTTGAAAAGGCAACCCGTTACAGCGACATGGTCAATCCTTCGAGCAACACTGCTGAGTGGAATGTTGTGGTATCGAAACCCGGGACTTTCAAAGTCTGGCTTTCAAGCGCCACGAAAGATACAACTGATCTCAGTTATGTCAATGCTGTCAAGATCAGTCTTCAGGATAAGCTTTTAGAAGTTGTACCGGAAATCGACAAGGTTGTACTCAATTCCGAAAATGTATCTTTTCCTTATTTCAGGGCTGATTCATACGTGGGATCTCTTTACATATCCGAACCCGGAGAATACAGCATTCAGGTAATCAGCGAAAAGGTATTATCGAAGGAGGCTATGAACAACACTGCATCCGGAGCAGATGACACCAGGCTTATGTCTGTCATTCTCACTCCATTGACCCGTTAACTCTTGCAGCGATCCACTGCCTGGCATTTACAAATGCTTTGATCCACGGAGTCACTTCATCTGTCTTCCTCTCGGGAGGATAATATGCGCATTGCCATGGCAGGAACGCTCTTTCGGGATGCGGCATCATAACCAGGTGCCGGCCGTCATCCGAACACAGGCCAGCTATGTCGTATAGTGATCCGTTGGGATTAGCAGGATATGTATTTTTGCTGTACCTGAGGGCTATATGGTAACTCTCCTCCGGATAAGGCAGACTGAATTGTCCTTCTCCGTGAGCCACCCATATGCCAAGTTCCATCCCTGCCATATTGCCAAGCATTACTGACCTGTTCTCAGGTATACGGACCCCGATGAAGCCTGATTCAAATTTATTTGATTTGTTATGCAGCAGCTTAACCATTTCTTTATGCCCGGGGTAGATAAGTCCCAGTTCTGCCATCAGCTGGCATCCGTTGCATACTCCCAGGGAAAGTGTATCAGCTCTGGCATAGAAATCCTCAAGGGCATTTCCTGCTTTTTCATTATACCTGAATGCTCCAGCCCAACCCTTTGCAGAGCCCAGAACATCAGAATTTGAAAAGCCTCCTACAAATACTATCATATTGAGATCCTTCAGGTTCTCCCTGCCGCTT
>CALMRD010000209.1 GCA_937871625.1 uncultured Bacteroidales bacterium
CTGACCCCCGGGCTTGCCCTCACAGGAGCTGACTATACCAACCCGATGAGCCCGGCGATAAGCATCAAGGGCGTTCCTTATATTATTAACCAAGCCGGGCTGGACTTTGAGACGGTCATCGCCCCGTTTGTGGTACGCGGATGCCTGGCATGGAGCGACCCGGTAGAGGAAAAGGAGGGCAACGAAGAGGTGCCCTTCTCACAGGTTGAGTGGGTGGCCGGCATTGACTGGACACCCGGGGCAGTGAGGATCACTGCTGAATATTCAGGAAAGAAGGTCCTTGACTTTTACCCCTCCCCCTATGATCCCATCATCGGCACTGAGCCTGACCTGGCTGCCCTCGCAGAGCTTTTCAATACTCCCGGGTTCGATCCTTTTGAATTCACCCGTATGCAGACTGAAGCCTTCGGAAGGCTGTACAACAACCAGATGCACGAGTATTACCATTCGGCGGGATTCAGGTTTGAGGCCGAGCTACTCTACGGGCGACTGATCCCGTCAATGACGGCCCTCTATAATTTCACCTCCCGGGACCTTCTCCTTATGCCGGTGGTGGAGTTCAGACCAGCCGACGGGGTGACGCTTAGCGCCGGACTGGAACACTATTCAGGTGCGAAAGGAGGACTATATGACATAATTGATGATTTCATGAAGGCTGCCTTCTTCTCAATAAAAATCGAGTTCTGAAAAAATGGCCGGGTTTATTGTAAAATACAAATGGTGGATAATCTCAGTCTCTGCGGCACTGGCAGTGGCACTGGGACTCCTGATACCCACTGTTGAGACTGATCCCGAAATAAGAAATTTCGTGCCGCGCAGCATGTCTTCGCGTGTCAGCACCGACTCCATCGAGAAGGATTTCGGGGTCCAGGACATGATACTGGTGCTGCTCACCGACAGCTCTGTGCTTACCCCTGAGAACCTGGGCAGCATCAGGGAGATCGACAGGAGTTTTTCCAGGATGGAAGGGTTAAGTACCGTCAATTCACTCTTTACCGCAAGAAAGATTGAGGGCCGCGATGGTATGATGATAGTGGATCCGTTGATAAGGAGGATCCCGGACAATGCCACCAAAACCGACAGACTGCGTGAAGATATACTTTCCAACCAGTTTGCACTGGGCATCTCGGTGTCTGAAGATATGACGGCAGCAGCCGTCACGGGAACCGTCAATCCTGACGTGCCGGAGCATCTCACACTGAACAGGGTCGACTCCATCATTGCCGAACAGGGTGACGAAAAGAAGATACTGACTGGCGGCCTTCCCTATATCCGGCGTCATATCGTGGAGGATGTAAACCACGATGCACTGTTTCTTATTCCTGTTGCACTTGTAATCATGCTGCTGGTGCTCAAGCTGAGCCTGGGCGACTGGAAGAGTGTATTCATGCCCTTCAGTGTAGTAGTGCTTACGGTGGTAATCACAATGGGTCTTATTCCGCTGATTGGCTGGAAATTCTCGATCCTGAGCCTGCTGGTGCCGATAATCCTCATCTCGGTATCAAACAACTATGGCATCTACCTGGTCTCCCGCCATAAGGAGCTGAAGGGCTCAGAGGTGCCCCCGGGCAGAAGGGAGCTGGTGAGACAGCTCACCGGATCACTTCGCATGCCGATACTTTTCAGCGGGCTGACGACCATCGCAGGTTTGCTGGGCCTGCTGGCACACTCTATAATACCTGCCAGGCAGGTAGGCATCCTCGCTGCCTCCGGCGTTGCGGTGGCACTGGCACTGAGTCTTCTGCTGATACCGTCACTGATCTACCTCAGGGAGAGACCAGGAACAAGGAGCCGGCCGCCCAAAGACCATTCGAAAGACCTGCTGAGCCGTGCCATCGGTGCCCTCTCGGAGCTGGTTATCCGTCGGCCGGGGAGAGTTCTGCTGGCCTCTGCGGCAATAACCCTGGCAGTAAGCACAGGCATCGCCTTCCTGAGAATAGATACCAACCAGGAGAACTATTTTCCACATAAACATCCGGTGAGGAAGGCTTCGGAACTTATAAACTCAAAATTCGGCGGGTCACAGACAATCTCGGTGATGATAAGCGGAGACATAAAGGATCCTGCCGTGATGAAGGGTATCGATGACCTCACACGCCACCTGAAGCAACAGGAGGGTGTCGGAAACGTCTTCTCAATAGCTGACGTGGTCAGGGAGATGAGCAAGGCTCTCTATGAGCCTGGAGAAGAGGGGTACGACAAGATACCGGATTCATCACAGGCGATAGCCCAGATGTTCGAGTTGTACAACATGAGTGGCAATCCCGACGACTGGAAGCAGCTGATGAATTTTGAAAATACGAAGGCCCACCTACTGGTTAAGCTGTCAAAGCCCGAGAATGAGATCATCAGGGATCTCCGTGATGAGATAAGAAATTACACTGCTGACTTCCCGGCGGAGATAACCCTGGGTGGATATGCCATCATCATGGCTGATTTCGCGCAGAAGATAATAGAGGGTCAGGTATCGTCACTACTGTTTGCATTGCTGGCGGTGTTCATACTGCTGTCAGTCATCTTCCGCTCGGCCCGGGGAGGAGTGATCGGATCAATACCACTGGCGGTATCCATTTTGATTCAGTTCGGGGTGATGGGACTTGCCAATGTAGCCATTGATGCCGCCACGGCTCTCCTCTCTTCAATTATGATAGGCGTAGGGGTAGACTTCACCATCCAGTTCCTCTGGAGGTACAACAGTGAGCTCCGCAAAGGAATGAACCATGCTGCTGCCATAGCCATGACGTATCGCACCACGGGAAGAAGTATTGTGATAAACGGACTGAGTGTCATGGCAGGTTTCTCTGCGACATTTTTCTCAGGATTCCTATCAATAAGGTATTTCGGGTACCTGGTACTGCTCTCCATAGGCTCGTGCCTGCTCTGCGCGATAATCATTATTCCCGCCTTCATGCTATGGTTCAAACCTGCCTTCATAGAGGCGGACCTAAATCGTACAATAATAAAAAAAGACAAAAATGGAAAAGATGTTTTATCTGCTGTCAGCACTGCTGATAGCGTCACTGCAGGCACTCACGGCACAGCAGCCCGATGCCAGGCAGCTGATGGACAGAAGCCGTGACCTGACAATGTCGGGCAACCTCCAGTCGACCGTTACGCTGACAATAACTGAAAGAAACGGTGCCACCCGCACACGGGTGGTTAACATGGTATCAAAAACCTACGGCGACACCGAAAAGAGAATGATGAAGTTTCTCGAACCTGCCGATGTGAGAGGTACGGCAATGCTCATCATTGACAATAAGGAGAGCCAGGATGACATGTGGATCTATCTGCCGGCCCTCAGGCGAACAAGGAGGATAGTAAGCACGGAGAAGGGCAAGAGCTTCATGAGTTCTGAATTCACCAACGCTGATATGGCATCGGGGGCAAATTCCGATTTCAGCATAACTCATATGCCCGGATCGGGCGAAAACGGATTGTGGATGATTGAGAGCGTCCCTGTGGATGATGACATTGCCGATGAGTACGGTTTCTCAAGAAAGGTCACATGGCTTGAGAAGCAGGGTCTGAAGATCAAAAAAATCGACTTCTACAATTTCGACGGCGGCCTCTTCAAAACAATCGAGATACTCGGGACAAAGCCGAAACCCGGTGGTGGTGACGGCTACATCATGACCGAGATGTACGCCACAAATCATCTTAACGGGAGAAGCTCGAGAGTGACTTTTGACAAGCTGAATACTTCGGCAAGCATCCCGGACAACACATTTATTGCTGATAACCTGTCAAGATAATAATACAGGCCTTAAATATCATATAATCAATTTGTTATATAGAGAGCGAAGCCCCATTGAAAAATATCATTCATGGGGCCTTCGCGCTATTTCTTTCCGATTGCGGAATGTATGGCCGCAAGAAGGCCACCATCTGAAACGTCGCCTCCCAGTTCCCAGAACATGATACCTCCAAGCTGGTTCCGGATTGCATATTCTGTTTTCAGCCGTACAGATACTGTATCCTCATAGGTGATGAAAATACTGTCAGCCGGATTGTAAAGGTAAGGGGCTTTTGCTGCCTCATCCCAGTAACGAGTATATCCGTTTTTGTCTTCATAACTGTCGCGGAGAGCATAATAACGCCCGTTGCCTGTCCATGTCTCTCCGGCAGGCTGGTAGAGGCCGTTATTTTCAGGATGCACACCTTTCCATCCCTTGCCGTAGAATGCTGCTCCGATGACTATCTGCGACGGTCTGACTCCCCTGCTGATGCAGAACTCAATGATCTCCTGGGCGGACCGGGGTCTGGTTGTATCACTTCTCTCACGCATGATCTCTGCTGCCGGAGTGCCGGCAAGATTGTCCAGTGTCACTTTCCCCAGGTTGGTGTGGTGCGCTGTGAACCTATCTCCCCCACCTGCCAGATCATAAGTCATCATATTCATGTAATCTGCACATTTCATTACCTGCTCAAGGTCGATGTGATCGAAGAACTTCTGCCATCCGGCAGCTGCAAAGGAGAGCGTCTGTTCCCTGCCCATCCTGTCCATCGCCTTCCTTAGCTCGCGCATGAGTGCAGTGAAATTCTCCCTGTCTTCAGGGATATAGGGATTCCCTATTCCGGGTAAACCGGGGTATTCCCAGTCTATGTCGAGTCCGTCGAGATTATATTCTTCGATGAACCGGACAACACTCTGAACAAATTTTCTGCGTGTCTCCTTCGACCGTGCCATCTCAGAGAAACCGCCTGAGCCTCCCCAACCGCCACAGGCGATCATCACCTTTAGCTCCGGGTACATTGCTTTCTGCTCAGTAAGTTTTCTCAGCAGCACTCCCCGGGCTTCATCCTTGAACTTCATCTCGTTTTCTATCACCTCCGTGAAGCTGAATATGATATGCGTCAGCCTGTCGAGCTGGAGAGTATCAGGATCAAAATCATCACCCCGGGGGTAGAAGTATGCCATTACCTGAAAACCGTTGCCGGCCGGTTTATCAGGCGGCTGGCAGCTTGTGATTGCGGCTGCCAGGATAAGTGCAAGAACAGTCAGTTTCTTCATCATAGCGGCTGAATCACCAGGTTTTTCCACTGTACCTTGATACCTCCCCCGTCATGGATCTGCAGGGCGATCCTTCCGTTGGCCCTGCCTATCTTCGGATCGTTGAGTTGCACCATCTCCTCCCCGTTCAACCATGTGGTAACATCAGGGCCGACAGCTTTTATTCTGAGCGTATTCCATTCACCCGGCTTCAGTATGTTCTCTTTCTCATCCGGGATCTGTATCAGCCAGCCTCTTCCGTACGACTCATATATGCCACCTGTGTCATGATCTTTGGGTGCCACTTCAACCTGCCATCCTGATATTCTTGTCCCTTCTATGACTGACCTGAAGAAAACACCGCTGTTGCCGTCGGATATCTGCCTGAAATCGACTGAAAGGTCGAAGTCCTTGTAGTACATATCCGTAGCCAGGTAGCCGTACTGCCTGTCAGGGCCGCTCTCGCAGACAAGCAGGCTATCCTCGACATACCACTTTTCAGTTCCGTAGGCAGCCCATCCTGTCAGGTCCACGCCATTGAACAGATTTACCGGTTCCGCCTCTTTTTTTGGCAGCTCCCTGATCTTCATATTCTTGAACCACACCTTGCTGCCGTGATCCTGCAGGGAGATCACTCCCGTGGCAGCCAAGCCGTACTCAGGTGCACCGGCCCACTTGCCGCTGTTCTTGAGCGCAAACCATTCCGCTGTCCAGGCCTCGAACTCAACTATCTTTTCACCGTTAAGCCAGTATTCAACGTGCCCGTTGTCAAAAAGTATCCTGGAGTTGTTCCACTCCCCGGCCGGATACAGCTTCTTCTTCTCCGGGTCAGGCAGGTACATTGCATAGTCGGCTCCTGTCTTCTGCCACTCCTCCAGTTCGCCGGGCCAGTTGATGTCATCAATGAGCTGGTACTCCGGACCGGTAATGTATGGCGAGTGAAACCTGTCCGACTCCACCACATGGTAAATGACCCCGCTGTTACCCTCAGGAGCGACCTTCCAGTCGAATACCAGGTCAAAGTTGGCATACTCTTTCTTCGTGACGATATAACCTGTGCTGTCGCTACCTGTACCGTCTGCGGCAAGACAACCGTCGTCAATGCCCCAGCTGCCCGTGCCTTCACCGTTGTACAGTCTCCACTGGTCGAGAGTGTTGCCGTCAAAGAGCAGTTCCCATCCCTCTGCAATCTCCGCATCCGTAAGCCTGTTGGCTGTTCCGGCACAGCCTGCCGCAAACACGGTGCAGGCGATAGTGATGATAAGTATTGATTTCTTCATAGCAGTTTGTGTTTGTTTGTGCATCTAAATTAACACATTATACCTTACCTGCAATCATTATCTCTCAACTGAACTCCCGGGATGTGGTCTTGATTTATATTTGCCTGTGCAAATTCAGGGGTTTTTCTGTAAGTTTGTTATTAAATGGCATTCCACCAATGAGTCTGAAGCCTGACACCACCATTGCTGCACCCGCAACAGGTACCGGCGGAGCCCTAGCCGTTATCAGGGTCAGCGGCCCGGATACCTTTCGCTTAATAGGTGAGCTCTTCACCCCTGCCAGCGGAATTGACATTCGGGAAGCCAGAGGTTACACAGTACATTACGGCCAGGTGAAGGAAGAGGATGATTTCATTGATGATGCGGTGGTGACTCTCTACAGGGCCCCTGCCTCCTACAGCGGAGAGGATGCTGCAGAGATAAGTCATCATGCTTCTCCCTGGATAGCGCAGAAGATAATGGAGATGCTCCTGGCCCATGGTGCAACGGCTGCCATGCCGGGGGAGTTTACCATGAGGGCTTTCATGAACGGCAGGATGGATCTCTCACAGGCAGAAGCCGTGGCTGACATAATTGCTGCCGACTCCGCTGCCGCACACCGGCTGGCAGCGTCGCAGTTGCGCGGCGGACTGTCGTCGGAGATAGAAAGGCTGCGACAGGAGCTGCTGCAGTTTGCCTCACTCATTGAGCTGGAGCTCGATTTCAGTGAGGAGGATGTGCAGTTTGCTGATCGTTTCTCAATGAGTGAGACTGTTATCCGGATAAAGAGCCTGGTGGAGAGGCTGGCATCATCATTTCGGCTGGGCAATGCCATTAGAAATGGAATACCGGTGGTCATCGCAGGGAGACCCAACGTGGGCAAATCATCCCTGCTGAACCTGCTGCTGCAGGAGGAGAGAGCCATTGTCTCAGAGATACCCGGGACCACCCGTGATACTGTAGAGGAGGTATTGCATGTGGGAGGCCTTCTCTTCAGATTCATAGATACGGCTGGACTGAGACAATCCGATGATAAGATTGAGTCACTCGGCGTGGAGCGTACACTGAAGAAGCTTGAGGCGGCGGAGGTGGTGCTGGCGGTTGCGGAAGCCACTGACACTGCCGGGGAGCTGGCAGCCTTTGCATCCTCGGTGACGGAGATGACCGGAGAGCGCAGACCCAACGTTATCATGGTTGTCAATAAGAGAGACCTCATAACGCAGGATCAGGCTGAGACGGTGATGAGGGAACTGGCAGGCCTCTGTGATCTGCCGGCAGTTGCCGTTTCGGCGAAAGAGGCAGCTGGGATCGATGAGTTAAGGGAAATGCTGCTTAAATCTGTAGAGACAGGGGCCATTGATTCTCCTCAGTATATCGTCACCAACGCCAGACATTACGAGGCACTGAAGAATGTCTCGGCGAGTCTTGAGAGGGTCCTTGATGGTTTTCGCGACGGCATACCAACGGTATTGATTGCCACAGACGTGCGGCAGGCAATATATTATCTGGGGCTCATCACAGGGCGGATATCCCCGGATGACATCCTGGGTGAGATCTTCTCACGGTTCTGCATAGGAAAATAACTAATAGAGGAGAGCCGGGCCTCAAAATAGCCCGATCCTACACCTGAAGATATCTTTGTCAGGCGTTCTTCAATATCTCCTGAACCATCCTTGTGACGCTCCGGAAGTCTGTCTTTCCCGAGCTCATCATTGGCAGATTTTCGATTACTATGAACTCTCTGGGAAGATAAATGGCAGGCAAATCTGTCATCATGCCACGCAGAATATGAGTTTTGTTTACCTCCTGTGAGACTGTCGCCACAATGGTTGATCCCTTTTTCTCTTCCTGTACCTCAACCACACAGCACTGCACTCCTTCAGGGAGATACTTTTCAAGCACATTCTCAACCTTTACAAGCGACACCATCTCACCTCCCACCTTGGCAAACCTCTTGAATCTACCGGCATGCCACAGGTATCCCTCTTCATCAAAAAAGCCCATGTCACCGGTATTGTACCAGCCGTCAACCAGCACCTCTGCAGTAAGCTGCGGGTCGTCATAGTAGCCCTTCATCACACAGTCACCCTTGACCAGAATCTTGCCTACCTCACCGGTCTTGCAATCCTCACCTGTCTCAAAATTTTCAATCCTGACACTGACACCAGGCATAACCCTGCCGGTGCTTCCCGGTTTGTTGAACTCAATGGAGTTGGCCGAAATCACCGGTGATGTCTCCGTGGCACCGTAACCCTCCATGAGTGTCACCCCATGCTTCTTCATATATCCCTCCCTGAGGGCATCAGGGCATTTATCAGCACCTGCCACCATTATTCTCAGGCTCTTGAAATCGCCTGGTTCTGATTTTTGGAGATAGCCCCAGTAGAAGCTCGGTGTGCCGACCATTATTGTCGGCTTCTCGTCCCGTGCAATCTTACTTACGGTCTGAAAGTCAAGGGGATTGGCATAGGATATCATCGTCATACCGTAATAGAACGGTACCCAGAGATTGACAGTAAGTCCGAATACATGATAGAATACCAGGTTGGCGAGGAGAATATCATCCTCACGCAACTTTTCGTATTCGCCAAAGCTTTTAATGTTGGATGCTATGTTGCGGTGACTGAGCTGGACTGCCTTCGGGTCTTTCTCACTGCCACTTGTAAAGAGTATGACCGCGGTGTCCTGCTCGTCACCTCTGTGAATGCTGTTCAGTAACATGCCCAGGGGCATCTTTGTCTTCAGGGCTGCTTTCAACTTATCCCCAGTCGTGACACTCTCCATCAGATCTTCAATCAGCACCATCCCTTCTATGAGGGGACAGTTTATCTTCTCCAGAAGGGCTTTTGAGGTAATAATAGTCTTGAATTTGCATTTTTTCTGGGCATACCGGGCATTTGATTCAGCGCCTGTTGAGTAATTGATCATCACGGGAATCCGGCCGCTCATCAGAGCGCCTACTGTTGCTAGTGCACATCCCGCAGACGTGGGAATCATAATACCAATAAAGCCCGGATCGTATTTCCGGAACTTTGAACTCAGTATCAGCGCCCCGATCAGGGCCCTGGAATAGGTGACACTCTTGCCGGTGGACTTGTCTTTTATCGCAAGCTTGCTTGCATTCTTCTTTGCCATCCGGACAAACTGCTGGTGTAGTAACATGGAGTCTCTGTTTTGGTTTAACCTTCTTTTCAGGGGAGCCAATTTAAATATTTATCCGATATAGTAATCATGCAGTCAATTGTTTTTTCAAAATATGGTCGAAAAACATTTTAATTTATTCGAACAGTTATGTGTCTCTTCTTTATTCGCTTAGTTAATATGCCGTGATAACCGTACGAATTAAATTCATTTCTGTTCGAAAAAAACGACAATGACCTTGACTTCGGTGTTGTTCATGTTACGGGAAAAAAGAGGGTGTCCCTTTGATAAACCGGGACACCCTCTGATCTGAAGTCAATCGGCCTCAGCCGCTAATATGGCGGAAGGTTCAGCGGAAGGACCGCATCAAGGTACCACACCGTACCCCTCTTTGATTCGGGCACCCAGAAGATGGGTGATGTGTAGTTGTCTTCATCCTGAACAGCCTTGAAATTCTCACCGTTGAGCTGCAGCTCTGACGAGGGGTAACGCAGACGTTCCGGACAGGGTTTCATCAGCTCGCCCCTGAGGACGAAGGGCTCGAGCAGAGGATGGCGTGTGCGCCGCAGCTCTGCCCAGAGGTCATACTGATCTGTGATGTTCACGTGTATGTATTTCTGCTGCATGATGATCTCCATCTTGTTCTCCTCACCCACCGCGGCGGTAAAGTCATCGGCTATTTGGGCAGCGTATGTGGTGATGTCAGCTACTGACTTGACCGGGTGAAGTGCGGCGACATCAGTTCTGTAGCTGCTCATCCCGTTAAGCATGTACCACCAGTTGCAGGAGTTCACCACAGCATCATTCATATGCCCGGCCGCGCTTTTACCCGTGCTTCCGTAGTTCTTGAGGGCTATCTCTGCAAGCAGCAGGTCAACATAGGCTCTTGTCATCATTATTGCAGGATACTTCTCATAGTTCATGAAGTAGGTTGCAAAGTTGTACATTGAGACTGAGTTCATCGCTAATGAACTTTCAAGGTTGTCTCCGTAGGCGTAGTACCTATGGCCGGCAGGAAAAAGTCTTTTTATATGTTGGTAGACTAGATATAGTTAAAAATCTCGATT
>CALMRD010000210.1 GCA_937871625.1 uncultured Bacteroidales bacterium
CACATATAGATGATACGGGGATCACGTTCACAGAGGGCGATCTTGCTGTCAATGTAACCCTGCCCCCGGTTTTCCGGCTTGAGATAGGCAGCGGCAGGAGGGGCGATGTGCCTGTTGCCTTCGAGAAGCTGCAGGTGATTGGCGAGTGAGATGAAGGTGAACTGCCTGTGGTCACGGAACCTGTATGAGATGTTCTCCCTGAGCAGGGGCTTATTCTTCGTGAAAAAATCCTCCACAGCTTTCCTGTTTACAGGATGGGGAGTATGGCTGTTGGTGAAGTATCTGTATCTGAATCCCAGGAGTGCGGCTGCATTCCACTGTCCAAGGTGAAAGGATGCCCTCGGCTCAAAATCGTGTCTGCCGGCAAGATGCCTGTTGAAAGCTGTTCTGATGCGGTTCCAGAGAGCCCGAGGTCCGGCAGAAGGCACCCACCTGCCCCTGAGCACGGGAAGACCATCCCTGAACCACTCCCCGGGGGTGATGCTCCTTATGAGGAAGGTGTCATCATTGAAATAGACAAAATGCTCTGCGACTCCCCTGATCCTCCAGATCATATTGGCAATGGTGATGCTGTTGAAGGTGGGGAGAGACTCCTCGTACCCTCTGAAAATCTCTTTGTGATCAACTATCTTCACAGAACCGGAGCGTCCCGGGAACCGGCTCTCAACATCTTCATGCACGCCCGGATCCTGCCCGTCGGTGACAATGAATATGTTGCGGACGAAGGGTGCAAAGCGCAATACCGACAGTACGCAGTACCTGATCTCGTTGGAGGAGGCAAAGCGGGTGGAGTGGGCACCGGAGGAGACGGGCAGGTCAACCCTGCCGATATACCTGTTACGCTTCTCCGCCAGCTGCGGGTCACTCCCGTCAACCCAGGCTATCACTACGTCGATGGGGTCATCCGGTGACACCCCGGAGCTCTCTCCAGGCGGTAACACTTCATTTTTCATGCGGCACTGCTATAATTGTGTCCAATTAGTCTTAGTTTTTTTTGGCCGGAGACCACCGGCATAATTTCAGTTCTCACGGTTCAGTTTTAAAACGCTGTCGAGCCAGCTGAACAACCTTTTGCGCTGACCGCTTCCGAGCATCTCCACGCTCTGGATGCATACAGACTTGATCTGCGCGTCTTTCATACAACGACTTATCCTTCTGTTGAGACGTGCTTCAGAATACCAGGGGTGGAAATAACCGAGGTTCAGTCTCCCGAAATTCCTGTTGCCGCCGAGGATCTCAAGATGGTACGCCACGGAGGTGGCAAGCAGCTGAGCGGCATCCCTGAAGCGGTATGAAATGGTTTCCCGCAGCAGTTTTTCGTTGGCACTGAAATAGGCTTCAAGGGTGCTGACCCTCATGGGATGGGCCGTATGACAGTGAAAAAAATAGCGCCATCTCAAGCCTACAAGCCTGGCGCTCTGCCACTGCCGTATATAGAAAGAGATCTTTGGCCGGTATGCGGTGTTGTGTCGTATGTGTTTGTTCAGCAATACCTTCCATGCGATTCCCGCAATCTTCCTGACAGGTGGCAGGAGCCACTTGCCCCTTAGAACAGGCTTACCGTTGATGAACCAATCCTCTTTTGCGGTCTCCCGTATCAGGATAGTATCATCATTGAAGTAGATAAAGTTTTCCGACAGGCCGTTGATCCTCCAGACCATTGCCAGGATGGAGGAGCTGTTGAAGGTGGGCAGGTGCTCTTCGTAACCCCTGAAGATCTCCGTGTGGTCAACAATTTTCAGGCGGCCAGCCTTTGAGGGAAATCTCTCCCTGACCTCGTTGTCGAGGCCTGGGTCCTGCCCGTCGGTGACAATGAAGATGTTTCGGACAAAGGGGGCAAAGGTCAGGATTGAGAGGACGCAGTATCTTATTTCGTTTGATGATGCGAAGCGTGTCGGAAGGGCTCCGGGGTGCGCCACGCTCTTATTTTCCAATGCCAGATGACGCTCCCTCTTTTCCGCAAGCCTGGCGTCACTGCCGTCGACCCACAGTATCACCGCGTCAATTGGTCCGCTTCCGGCAGGATTTCTGTTATCTGACATTGTTTTATTGTAAATTTACGGCTTTATCTATTTTTATACAATGTTAGCCAGAAAATAACAGACGGATGTCCGGAGGCAGTCGAAAAAAGATAGCAGCAGTATCAATGGTCAGGAATGACCAGTTCTTTATTCAGAAATGGATCGACTATTACGGCAGGGAGCTGGGACATGAGAATCTCTATCTCTTTCTTGACGGGCACGATCAGTCGTATCCCGAAGGCCATGAAAACATCAACGTCATCAGGATTCCAGGGCAGAGGCTGAGCAGGTCCAGGGGCGACAGAAACCGTATTGACCTGATTTCCAACTTCTCCAGGGCGCTGTTCCTGAGATATGACCTGGTCATTGCACATGACATTGATGAGGTTCTGGTGGTTGACCCCGATCAGAAGCTTTCGCTGGCCGACTATCTTCAGCATCCGGTGAGACATGCATCACTCTCCGCCCTCGGGCTGGATGTAGGACAGAACCTTGACCTGGAACAGCCCATCGACTCTTCGAGGCCGTTTCTCGAACAGAGGAGCTTCGCCCACGTGTCGGCACGCTATACCAAGGCTGTGGTGGCCACCAGGCCGCTGAAATGGGGATCGGGATTTCACAGGGTGAGGCACAGGAACTTTCATATCGACCCCAATCTCTTCCTGTTTCATTTCGGAATGGTGGATTACGTAATCTCGCAGCAAAAGATGGAGGATCAGTCGTTACTCAACGCTGGCTGGCGCGGTCACCTCGACAGGAGGTATGAGCTGTTCGACCTGGTGACTAAAAAGAGACCTGTTGACGGTGATACATTCTTTAAACAGGCACGGAGGAGAGAGAGCCTCTTCCGTCCGCTCTTTGCACTCAACAAACCGGGGATGCTTCCCGAGAAGCCGGTGATAAGGATCCCGGAGCGGTTCAGGAGCATAGTCTGAGGCAGTCTCCCGGACAGATATTAACCACAAGTAAACATGAGATTTAAATACAGACTCAGAAAGGCCTACAGGAAGTTTATCTTCAACCTCAGTGCTTCGGAGAATCCGCTCTGGCTGGCGTGGTGCAGGCATATTTACAGGCCCCGGCCCGGCACCATTGAGGTATTCCTCGATGAATTTTCCCGGGAACGCAGCCCCGTCACCTTCCTCCAGATAGGGGCAAATGACGGCTTCATCAACGATCCGCTGCACATATTTATCAAGAGGGACAAGTGGCGCGGGGTGCTCCTGGAGCCTCTGCCCGATGTTTTTGATGAATATCTTTCCAGGCTGCACAGGAAGAGGCCGGAGATCACCGCCATCAATGCCGCCCTGGACCGTAGCGACGGAACGAGGCCGTTCTACAGGCTCTCAATAAGCAGGGAGCGGTGGGCTCACGGACTGTCGAGCTTTGACCGCAGCGTGCTTGAGAAAAAGCTCAGGGACGGAAGCATGGAGAGAAACATGCGCAGGGAGGGGGTTACTCTTCCCGACAACCTGGACGGATGTATCATCGCTGATGAGGTACCCACTGTCAGCCCGGAGACGCTGCTGAAGAAATTTGGAGCCGGGGAACCGGATCTGCTGGTAATAGATACCGAGGGCTATGACTATGAGATATTGAAAATGCTCGACCTCGACAGGGTCTCACCGGAGGTGATCATCTATGAGGAGATGCTCTTCGATGAAAATACTGCCGCTGAGTGCCGTGAGTACCTGAGAAGTCATAACTACTCATGCCGGTCGATCAAAAGAGATGTGCTTGCGGTGAAACAGCCGTCGTTATTCAAGTCCGCCGCTGGCGATGGTTGCTGACGCCGGCGTGACCCGTATAGCAGTTTGCAGGAGCGGCAGTAGAGATGGAATCTGACACTCATACAGCCCGTATGATTGTCCACCGGTGAGGAGCAGGAGATGGAGTTTGACAATCACATATTCCAAGAGAATTCTAACCGGACCGGCAAAGGAGATGGATGCTGAAACTGACATAACCCGGAGGAATATTCACCACGGGATCTATCTTGCCTCCTTGTGCCTTATAGCGATCTTCCTGCCATCATCAAGGTATATGCTGACGGTGAGCGAGATCATCCTGGCTGTCAACTGGGTGGCAGAGGGCAGCTTCAGGACCAGATTCCGCAGGCTCAGCAGTGACAGGGCGGCTATAGCCTTTATTCTGATCTACGTTCTGAGCGTTGTCGGGGTAATATGGTCCGAAGATCCGGGTTATGCATTCAGGCACGACCTGCTCCACAGGCTGCCCACGCTGTTCATGCCTCTCATTGTGGCCACCAGCGCCCTTCCCGGCAGGAGGATGATCAGGGTGATACTGCTGCTCTTCATCTCATCTGTTCTGGTTGTTTCATTCATCGGATTCTTCAGCAGGCTGACGGAGCCGGCCGCTTCATTCCGTGATGCGTCACCCTTCATGCCGGGAGTCTATTTCGGGCTGATGGTGATCATCGCGGCTTTTCAGCTGCCGCTTTTGGCGTCTGCCAACACGGGAGATGGACCAATGCCGGGCAAGACGCAGATGAGGGACAGAGTCGATGTCGGAGAGGGACTGTTATCGGCACCGGACGATGCGGTAAATCTGCCCCTGCCGGAATGGATGATCACAGGCAGTAGGAAATTCTTCATCGTTAGTCTGGTCATCTCCGCCTGGCTGATCTTCTTCCTCTTCTTCCTGAGAACTCTTTCCGGCATTGCCTCATTCGCTGCCGCCCTGATCTGCCTGACAGTAGTTTTTGCAGCCAGGTCACATCGGTTCCTGCCAAAAATTTTGCTGCCTGCCGGTTTAATCATTCTGACTGCGCTTACTGCAGGGCCGATGGTCACCATATGGAAGCAGACACATGCAGAGACACCGGTCGATTTCAGCAGCCTGGACAGCCTGACGGGCCGTGGCAATCCATACCAGCATGATACATTAAATATAATAAGGGAGAACGGCAACCTGGTCTACCTCTACATTGCCGACGGGGAGCTGAGGGAAGCGTGGAATACGAGGAGCAGTCTTGACTACGACGGGGAGAGCCTGGCAGGAGAGGAGCTCAGGGCTACACTCTTCAGGTACATGTCATCACTCGGACTGCGAAAAGATGCAGAGGGCTTTATGAGGCTCACTGACAAAGATATTGCAGCAGTGGCAGGAGGTATTACAAACCATCTGAACCTCAACCGCCCCGGCTTTTATGTAAGAGCCTACGAGGAGATGATGAGCCTGTACCTCTATTATGAGAGCTCCAGACAGATGACTGAATGGGGGTCCCTTACCAAACGGATTGACCTCTGGAGGGCATCATGGGTGGCATTCAGTGAGCGTCCGATCCTGGGTTGGGGAACGGGCAGCATCCTGCCGGCGGTGGAACACGGGCTTAAGAAAAATGGTTCCACATTGTCGGGACTTAACATGAAGCCGCACAGTCAGTATCTGCATATGTTGGTTACACTGGGTGTGGCAGGAGTGATCATCACTGTGCTTCTCTATGCCTTCTTCGTTGTTAAGAGGCAAGCACACAGATCCCTCATGTTCATTCTGTTCCTGACACTCTTCCTGGTCAGTTTCCTTGGCAACAACACCCTTGAGTCACAGCCGGGTCAGGATCTTTTCGTCTTTTTCTCAATGATATACGGATACTTTTATCCGCATGCTGAGCGGCAGGCTTGATTCAAAGTCCCAGTTTTGTTCTCACATTTATGGGCAGGGCATCCCTGTGCACCATTACAAATATGGTCTTTGCCCTGACGAAGCTCTCCGACATGTTGAGGTAGCCTCCGTGAGGATTTCTGTCGGTGCCCCATGAGTTTTTGGTTATGTAGTACTTCGTGCCGTTCTGGTCTTTGACGATGCCGGTGAGATGCATCAGGTGATCATCAGTGGTGACGAAGGTCTCATATCCTGCCTGGCGCACCTCCTGTGTGACATCAATCTCCGGAAGGGGTTTGTCAAAGCTGAGTCCTGCCGCCCGGTCCGCAGTCCTGTTTTCAAAGCGGGCACGGTCAGTGCCTGTAGGATTGTCGATCCGGTCCATATCCGGATTCACGGCTACTCCGTTGGCATGGGAGAAACCCCTCTCGCTGACGTCGCCGTCCCAGTTGACCGTATAGCCTTTCATAAGAGCTGTGTCGATAACCATTATCAGTTCGTCGAGGGGGACATTGTGGAAACGGTTCATCTCCCAGTTATCTGGTACCTCGATCAGACCCTCACTGTAGAAGGGGAAGTGTGTGAAAGAGGTTATATGTACATAATTGTCCATGTTCAGTCCCAGGCTGGCAGCAAATGATTTCGGAGTGTAGCTCTGGTCGTTCCAGGTGAATGTTTCGGGTGTTTTCCCGAGGTAGACATCAAGGATGGCGCCGGTCACCTCCTGTGATTCGGGACTCATCTTTTTGAGCTTCACGGGCACGGCAGCCACGGCGTCAATATAGGACTGCAGCTCGCGGTGGTTATGTATCGGAGAGTCATAGCTGATGCCAGGGTATGCTTCATCGGGCATGATGCCGTCCTCATTGAAGACCCGCAGCCACGATGGTGAGAGGCTGCCCGGACCGAGGTTGCCCTTGCCCTGACGAAGGTAGTTATCGTGGACCCTGTTCTCATAGGTTTTCCTGACAACGTACATCTCCGAGAGGTCATATTCACCTTTGCCCATGCGGAGAAGCTCCGACTCCATGAAGGAGGTGGTTGCAAAGCACCAGCAGGTGCCTGTGGCCGACTGGTTCTTGACACTGGTGGCCGGAAGTGAGACTACGGTAGTGAATCTGTAGCCTTCCGGAGCGGGGGGCTCCTTTTTGTTACCCTTTTGTGACTGTAACGGTGCGGCTGCCAGCAGCAGCGCGGTGAAAGCAAATAAAACTCTTTTCATTCTTTTCCGGATTATCTATTTTGTTGTTCAGATGAAACTTGCATGGTCTACTCTGTTGATATCCTGTTGTGTACCCTGTCCTTATCCTGCCGGGAGATTTTACCAATTCAGGTTCAATATTTACGATTCGTTTATGCTGTTATGACTGAACCAAAATTATCCAAATAATCTGAAAGGTCACATGTTATTCAACAGGGAGAGAGCGAAGAATCAAAGCGTGGGGTAAAAGGCATTCTCTATGTGATCTATGCCGGGAACGGGGTCATCAAAGATGACGGTGATGATGTCAAACCTGGCCTCTTTGGCTATGCCGTTGCGTCCGATGTAATTTGAGGCGGCATAGATGATGGTTCTTTGTTTGGGTACGTTCACTGCCTCGGCAGGATGCACCTGGTAACCCGCCGAACGGCTTTTTACTTCTACGAAGACGATGAACTCACTGTTTTCGGCGATGATATCTATCTCGGTGCGTCCCGATCTCCAGTTTCTGTCGCGGATGGTATATCCGTGCTGTCGCAGGTAGCCGCAGGCCAGCTCTTCTCCCAGGGCTCCCAGTGAGGCTTTGTCGTGCATCTCAGATCTCTATCAGCCTGTTCCTGATTGCGTACAGTATCAGGCTGGCGGTATTCTTTGATCCGGTCTTTGCCAGCAGGTTGGCCCTGTGCTTGTCGACGGTGCGCTTGCTGATGAAGAGAGCGCCGGCGATCTCATGGTTGGAGAGCCCCTCGCAGATCTTCAGGAGTATCTCCTTCTCCCTCCTGGAGAGGCTTGAGCTCTTCTCCTCCTGCTCCCTGTTCTTGATACGTCTGATGACGTGGTAGAGCAGCTCCTGGGAGAAGTAGTTGCCGCCGCGGTAGACGGCAATCACGGCGTCATGCACCTCCGAGATGTCGGAGTCCTTGAGGATGAAGCCCTTGGCTCCGGCTTCAACCATCCGGTAGTAGTACTCCTCCTCACCGTACATGGAGAGGGCAATAACGCTGATGCCGGGATGGTGGCGGGTCAGCTGTGCCGTCGCCTCAGCCCCGTCCATGCCGGGCATGTTTATATCCATCAGGACGATGTCAGACGGGCAGGCCTCTATCATCTTCAGCAACTCCTCACCGTTTGATGCTTCGGCCACCACATCAAATTCGCCGTAGGCGCCGAGAAGGATCTTCAGCCCGTTGCGGAAAAGCTGATGATCATCAGCCAGTGCTATTCTAATCTTGTCCATACGTCTACAATACAATAACCTCTGTATAACTGCCGTCCCGACAACCCGTGTGCGGGATTGAGACTCCTCCTGCGTCGGCGCCTCAAACTGCCGACTGTTGACTGCAGGCTGCCGACTGTTGACTGTCGACTGCAGGCTGCCGACTGGCCTACTGATCCACCCTGATCAGCGCGCTGGTTCCCTTGCCCTTTGCGCTTTCAAGGACGAAGACCCCGTCGACGGAACGCACCCTGGTTTCGATGTTGGGGATACCCATGCCCACTGCCTCCTCCGAGGAGAGCTTCTCCATGTCAAATCCCCTCCCGTTATCAAGGTACTGCAAGGTAATTATTTTTTGGTGCCGGTGAAGGTCGATCTCTATCTTTGATGCCCCGGAGTGCTTCATCGCGTTGTTGATCAGCTCACAGGCAGCCCTGTAGATCACCACCTCCCTGTCGCCGTCAAACCTCTCTCCCTCCATATTGGTACGGAAATCTATATTTACGCTCCGGGTGCTGTTGACCTTTGCCGTGAAGGTGCTGATGGCGCTTGCCACACCCAGATTGGCAAGGACGTGTGGGCTCATGTTGTTGGATATCTCCTTGATGGTATTGAGTGCCTCATTAACGACGTGGGAGGTGTTGTTGAGTATCTCCGTGCCAACCGGGTCGGTTACCCTGGGTGTGAGGGCCGAGAGTGACATCTTCACCGTTGAGAGCAGCGGCCCCAGACCGTCGTGCAGGTCCTTGGCAAATCTTTTCTTCTCGGTCTCCTCGGTGTTGATGACGGCGTTCAGGAGCCTGCGCTCTGACCTGGTACGGTCTATCTCTGCACGCTTGAGGGAGTAGAAGAGCTCCCTGATCAGAACGACCCCCGTGATGATCATCACGGAGATGAGAACATTCATCCATTCGTCGGCCATCATCAGCTCAAAGGAGGGTTTGCCCTGGAAATACTCGATCAGCTGTATCAGTGTCCGCACAGCCATAAGCACAAAGGAGGAGGAGAGCAGTATCCACGAGAGACGGTAGCGTGTCAGCTTCATGAACCGCAGTGCTATGCCTGCAGCTACTATCTGGAGCACGATGGAGATAAACAGGGCGATCAGGCGTATCATTGCAACAAAAATTTAATTTCTGTAAAAGTAGGAGTTTATTACCTTTGGGGCGCCAAAAAGTG
>CALMRD010000211.1 GCA_937871625.1 uncultured Bacteroidales bacterium
AGATTCTCATGGCATTTAACGCATGATGAATTGTATACATGCCGTGAAGCTCTCTCAAGCGTTGATGCTGCATCCCAGTCGAAATCGGCTGAATCTTTCGTCCAGTGACTCCAGAGATCGCGCATTCCTGTCTTCGCCTTCTCAATAATATAACCCTCTCCCTTCGGCGGCAGATGGCATTCTGCACATGCTGTGCGGTAGCCCGACTCAGTGGCATAGTGCAGCCCCTGCTTCCAGCTGGCGGTAGCCTGCGGATGCACATGGCACGATGCACAGAACTCATTGGTTGAGGTAGCCTCCACCGCCTTGCCCAGGCCGGCGAAGAAAACCGCCCCGGCCAGCAAACCGGAAAAAAACCAAACCCGGAACTTCTTTTTCACACTGGCAGCATTAGGGTTGTCAAGATAGTAAAAAACAAAATCCGCTGTACCCCCCGCGCCTGTTAAAGGGCATATAATGAGGATATCCGCAGACAGTCCGTTTCTGCCCCTCCGGAGTGTTACATTACTGTGAGCGATGATTTCCGGGCGTATGCCTCTTTGCTCGCGCTGCGTGGTGCCGAAAGGTAATGACGATATCAGCAGGCGATATGGCGCTTTAACCTCGCTGCATGTTGCCGACAGGTAATGATGCCATCGGCAGGCAATAGGAGTTAAATTATTACATTTGGGGAAACACGATACAAATGAGACGAACAATACTGTCATTCCTGTTTCTGCTTTTGATCATTCCCTCCGGGGCGCATCCCTGGAAGCCCCGACATTATGTGATCATTGACAGCGACGGCGGGATTGACGACCTAAAAGCGATCTGCATGATGATGGCATCACCTGACGTGAGAATACTTGCCATCACGGCATCGGAGGGCTTTTACGGGGCAGAGGTTGCCTGGGAGAAGCTCCGGGAGCTCGCTGATGGACTGTGGCATGAGGGCCTGCCGGTGGCCAGAAAAGAAGAGGCCGTAAAACTGATTGATGAACTGCTTGCCGCAGAGGCCATGCCGGTAAAATTTATAGCTCTCGGATCCCTGGCAACCGTCGCCACGGCAATGGAGAGCTCGCCCCGGTTTCCCGCCAGGGTAAGGGAGGTCATCTGGAGCAACAGCGCGATGCCAGGCAGTGACGGTTTTAATTACAGGGCCTCCCCTGAGGCTGCTGAGAAGGTGCTGGCCGGTACCCTGCCGGTAAGGGTGGCCGGTGCAGGAGGCGAGGGTTTCTATGACGAGGCTCTTCTTGGTGAGATACGCACCATCCCGACACCATATGCTGCAAGGGTGAATGACCTTATAGCTTCAATGCCCTCTCACACATTTGTCTTTACAGCCTTCGACGAGATGGTCCCCCTGATGCTTCATTTTCCTGAACTCTTCACTGAAACTTTTGCCGGCGAAAAGAGAAGCTGCCTGGTGCCGGCCGACAACAATACGTTGAGGAAGGTAGCCCTGAAGATGCTCAGGGGAGAGACTGTTCAGAGGATGCAGGTGATAAAGAGCATGCCAGCAGACACTTCATTCTACATGTCTGACCTGCAGCCATTTGTTGAAGAGATAAGGAACGAATACGGCGAGGATGAGTGGACCTCGGGCGTGGTAGCAAACGAGCTTCACCGTCACCTGGGTGTATACGCAATAATAGGTGTCAAGATGGGAATAAGGGCACGTGAATATTTCTGCACCGGCGTCGATGAGATGACCGTCACCACCCATGCGGGCAGCACTCCTCCTCTGAGCTGCATGAACGACGGCATACAGGTGAGCACCGGAGCCACACCAGGGCACGGATTACTGACTGTCAGCGGGGAACCTCCGTTCCTTGCAGCGGCTGACTTCACTCATAAAGGGAAGACCGTTCGCATCTCCCTGAAAAAGGAACTTGCCGAAAAGATCTCATCTGAACTGAAGGAGATCAATTTTGTGTACGGCCTTGACAGTGACATTTACTGGGAACTGGTCAGACAGAACTCAATAAAGTACTGGCTGCAGTTTGACAGACATGATATATTTGATATTACCGCGATTAAATGAAACGACAGCATCAACAGCTTTGTTGATCAGGTATTAACCCCGCCTCCTTCGCCACCATTGGCGGAAAGCGCGGACAAAGAAACATAGATCTATGAAATACAGGTATCTTCTTACATTATGTGCAGTGTGCGCCCTTCTGTCCTCCTGCAAAACAGAAAACAGATCATTGCCTGCGGTCATACCAATGCCCGTACAGATGGAAGCAGGCAGGGGGTTCTTCACACTTGAGCCCTCGGCAACGATTAGTTATGTAGGTGGTGCAGAGGCCGCAGCCATGGCTGAACAGCTTGCCTCCCTTCTGCGTTCTGCCACAGGATTTGCGCTGGACACCTCAGAAGGTGGTGACGGAGACATAAGGCTGCTGATTGACACCACCGGCATCCGGAGGCCCGAGGAATACAGGCTTTCTGTTGCAAAGAGCAGCGTGACACTGACTGCCGCAACACCTGAAGGACTGTTCAGGGGAATACAGACCCTCCGCCAGCTGCTGCCGCCACAGGCAGAGGGAAGCACAACGGCAACAGACGTGGAGTGGGTCGTTCCCTGCGTTGACATAACTGACTATCCGCGGTTTGAATGGAGAGGCATGCATTTGGACGTGAGCCGCCATTTCTTTGATGTCGATTTCATAAAGAGATACATTGACATCCTGGCATTGCACAAGCTGAATGTCTTTCACTGGCACCTGGTCGACGACCAGGGATGGCGCATCGAGATAAAGAAATACCCCCGTCTGACTGAGGTGGGTGCCTGGCGCGTCAACCGCGAGGAGCAGCCCTGGAACTCGAGAGAGCCGCAGCGACCTGGAGAGAAAGCCACCTATGGCGGTTTCTACACCCAGAAAGAGATAGAGGAGGTAGTGTCATATGCCGCTGAAAGATTTATCACCGTGGTGCCAGAGATAGAGATGCCGGCACACGTAGGCTCCGCCATGGCAGCCTACCCTGAGTACTCCTGCACGGGAGGACCCTTTACCGTGCCTCCGGGCGGGGTGTGGCCAATTACTGACATCTACTGCGCCGGCAAGGAGGAGACCTTCTCCTTCCTCGAGGATGTGCTGACCGAGGTGATGAAGCTCTTCCCCTCGCCCTGGATACACATCGGTGGCGATGAGGCAGACAAGACTGAATGGGAAAAATGCCCCGACTGCCAGGCAAGGATCCGCAATGAAGGACTGGAGGATGAGGATGAACTGCAGAGTTACTTTGTTACACGTATTGAGAAGTTCCTTAACTCAAACGGCCGCAGGCTGATAGGATGGGATGAGATACTGCAGGGAGGACTGGCGCCGGAGGCGACAGTGATGTCATGGCAGGGCTTCGAGGGCGGCATGGCCGCAGCAAAATCGGGCCACGAGGCGGTGATGACTCCGGTGTCACATTGTTATTTCAATGTCTACCAGGGCGATCCGGCAACGGAACCGGAATCATTCAGCGGACTGCTGACACTGAAAAAGGTCTACTCCTTTGAGCCGGTGCCACCGGAGCTGACAGCCGAAGAGGCTGAATATATCATCGGCGCGCAGGGCTGCCTCTGGACAGAATATGTCACCGACGGCAAAACAGCCGAGTATATGATACTGCCCCGCCTGACAGCCCTCTCGGAAGTGGTATGGTCACCGCGTGACAGCCGCAACTGGGACAGTTTCAGTACACGCCTGCCGCAGATGATGGAGAGGTTTGATGCTATGGGACTTGCATATTCAAAGGGATCATATAGCGTTGAGATGACAGCCACATACAATGAAGAGCTGAACAGCATCACCCTCACCATGAACAGCGAACAGCCAACGCCGGAGATCAGGTACACTACAGATGGCACCGACCCGGGACCGGTATCAACGGTCTACGAGGCGCCGCTGCCCCTGGACTCCACAGCCACGGTCAGGGCTGCCATATTCGCTGACGGTGAGATGATGGGGAAGGTGAGTGAAAAAACGGTGACCATCAACCTGGCAACCGGCAGGGAGGTGACCTACAATAACCCCTATAGCGACAGATACAAGGCTTTTGGTGACAAGACCCTGGTAAACGGCATCAGGGGCAGCGGCGCCTTCAACGATGGACAGTGGCAGGGATTCGAGGGCACTGATATGGATGTGATGATCGACCTGGGAAGCGAAATGGCGGTGAAACTGATCTCTACAAGATTTCTGGCGAATGTAGGTAGCTGGATATTCCTTCCGGAGAAGGTGGAGTTCTCTGCCTCTGCCGATGGTACCAGCTTCACCCCGCTTCAGGCAATTATCACCGGCGTCAGGCCTGAGGAGCAGGGAAGCCGGACAGAAGAATACTACACCTCTTTTCCTGCAACAACAGCAAGGTACATAAGGGTTGTTGCACGGGGACTCGGCACCTGCCCGCCATGGCATGCCGGCGCTGGCGGCAAGGCCTGGCTCTTCTGCGATGAGATCATTGTGGAATAAACTTTTTAAGGGAACCGAGCGGCTGTATCGCTAATTGAACTCGCCAAACAGCTTGGACTTGTTGTACCACTTGACGGCAATCCCATAGAGCAACGCCGTCCAAAATGAAAAGAGGGCATATACAAGCGCCGGTTTGACCATCTCGTTGCTCTGTATCAGTGTACCTGCCACCAGCAGCGCCAGCGTGGTGTTCTGCAACGCCACCTCTACACCTATTGTCCACGAGGTCCTGATGCCGGTTTTACCGAAAAGGCCCATAGCCATACCTGCGGCAAAACCAGCCAGGTTTATGATGACGGCATAGGGCAGGATGCTCCAGAGATCGGCGGAGGTGATGCCGGAACCCCCCTTTGACTCGTCGGCGAAAGCTATCAGTGTATATACCCCTGCAAAGAGAATGATCATCACCGTTCGTACCGGCTTTTGAATCTTGTCGGCTATCTTCTCACGGTAATACCTCAGCAGCACCCCGCTGAAAGCAGGCAGCAGTGTCACAAAAAAAATCTGAAGAAAAGTCTGGACCAATGGCAGTTCGAATGGTGAGTGCCTGCCGGTAAAAACAGTAAGCGCAATATTGACCAGCAGTGGTATCGTAAGAAGGGTTATGAGGCTGTTAACAGTTATCAGTGAGACGGAGAGGGCAACGTTGCCGCGGAAGAGAACGGTGACAAATCCTGATGTGGTGCCTCCCGGACAGGCCGAAAGAATTATAAAGCCAACCTTGACCGCAGGCGGCAGGTCGGTAAACCCCACTATCAGAAAGACGATGAGCGGAAGCAAAACCATCTGCGAGATCAGTCCCAGTACAAATGCCTTGGGCGACCGGTATATCTGCCTGAGATCATTAAAGTTGATCGACAGTCCCACACCGAACATGATGGTTGCCAGCACAGCGCTGACAAGAAGATCAATATATGTCAGGTTCATCGCCGTAAAGTAACCGGTTTTTCCCGGAATGGCAATATTTGATGAAACCGACTTCCAATAAAAAGTTTAGATCAGTGCATATTAGATCCGGTACTATTCAGGAAGAGGATCTGAAAGGACATTAATAAATCTTGGCCATACCACGCAAACGCGGGTATATAACACCACAGAACCAGTCAGGGGTGTCAGGTAAACACAAAAGAATAAAAGCCTGTTTACCTCGGATCAACAACCTGACCCATGAACACTATGGTGCCGGTGGTTGTCTCCCTGATGAAATAGAGGAACGGACGGTTGACATTAACCACCGTGGTTGATGGTATCGACGTAAACTCGAACTCAACCACCGTAGCAGCTGCAGCCTCAGTACCCTCTTCATCGGTCCTGATGTAGGTCTGATGGAGTACCCGTGAAATAAATATACCCTGGTCGGTGATGTTGCTGAAGTCCGCATTGTAGGGATCAAAGGCCACTCCCATGCCAAGTCTTGTCAGGTCGTCATTCAGACTGCGCTTGTATTCATACTCGAATTTCGGCAGGCTCAACTGAACCTCGGTGGTGCCGTAAGAGAGCTGATGCATCCACTCAGCCCACTCCTCTGAATTCAGGGTGGCAGCAGCCTCGGTCAGTGATACCCCTTCGTCAGGCAGCATGACTACCATCGAATAGTTACCCTGCCCGTACGGCAGTTCCACCAGGGTGGCATTCGCCGTGCCGGTCACCGCGAAGTTCTCCTCCTGGTACATCATGGGCACCTGTACCGTCTCTCCGGGTGTGATGTAAAACGGCCTGTTCTGCGTATCTTCTGTGTCAAACTGGTACCTCCACTTGCCGTTGAAATAAATGGCATTGATGAGCAGCATGGCGAGGTCAGGACTCAGATAATCGAGCATATCCTGTATCTTATCGTGTGTTTTCTCCTCTATCCAGTTGTTGACCATATCCACCGCACCGGGGTCCGTCACGTCAATATTGCGGGCTTCTGCCAGGTACCAGGTCTTGAGAGCGTCAATATAGGGTTGCTTCACCGTGAGTCTCTTCTCCACCCACACCGAATTGGCAATTTCCATCACCACGCGCGGGTCTACCGGTACCATATCCTCCATCAGCTTCAGATAGGTCTCGTTTATCTCCTGGAGCGTCTTGTCGTCATACCTCAGCGTATGCCTCACAGCATCAAAAGTCTCCCCGGCGGCGCCGTTGAGAACCATGGAAAGAGCACTGGTGATGCTGAAGGGAGATATCATCAGATTCTCAGATCCCCTGGTCTCACCGATTACAGGCTTAAAAATGTCAAAGGCGAACTTGTTGGCCGAATCAACTATCTCCTTCTGTTTCAGGGTCAGTTCTACCGGCACCGGGTCACCCGGCAGAGGATCATCCTTCTGCCTCTCGCACGAGCCAGATATCACGGTTACGGCCGTAACCAAAAGCACTGCAAGGCCTGTTATTTGCTTCTTCATGATTGAGGTAGAATAGTTGCACGGTTAAATCGCACAAAAATCATACCATCCGGAACCGGCAGGTGCCGGAAAGGGGCCGGAGGAAACCCGTGTAAAAGAGTTCGGTTTATTTTTCATAAGTTAGCATCCATAACCGTCAGGCATTGAAACCGGAAGACAAAATACTCAAGACAGCCCGAAGGGTGCAGGCTATAGCACAGGCAGGACTGCATTACGCCGAGAATGAATTTGACAGGCAGAGATACCAGGAACTTAGAGATCTGAGTGTTGAGCTGACGGCTGCCGCCACTGGCAGGGAATTAAACAAGATCCGGGATCTGTTTACCAATGAAACCGGATTTCAGACACCAAAGGTAGACGTCAGGTCAGTGGTGATCAGAGACGACAAAATTCTCCTTGCCAGGGAACGAAGCGATGGCGGATTCTCACTCCCCGGGGGCTTTGCGGATATCAATTACTCTCCCTCCGAAGTTGCAGTGAAGGAGGTATGTGAGGAGACAGGACTTAACGTCAGGGCAATCCGTGTGCTGGCAGTAATAGATACTGACAGACATGATTTCCCACCCCTCGAGTATCATTATTATAAGATTGTTTTTCTGTGTGAACTTATCGGCGGTGAACTCCGTGACAGCAATGAGACTACCGAGGCCGGATTCTTCGACTTTGATAACCTGCCCCGGCTTTCAGAGAAACGCAACACCCGCCAGCTCCTGGAACTGATAAGGAGGCAGCTTGCTGCGTCGATGACCTATTATGACTGAATGAATAATTATCAAGAGGCAGATATGAGTGGTTTGACAGAAGAAGAGATCCTGAGGTATAACAGACAACTAATCATACCGGAAATAGGCGAATCCGGACAGGAGAAACTACGCAGTGCGGCAGTAATGGTCATCGGCGCCGGCGGCCTGGGTTCACCGGTGCTCATGTACCTGGCTGCAGCCGGTGTGGGTACCCTGGGCATAGTCGATCCTGACACGGTTCAACCCGGCAACCTCCAGAGACAGATACTCTATGAAACCGATGACATTTCTCGCCCCAAGGCGGAGGCAGCTGCCGAAAGAATCACGGATATCAATCCCCTGATAACGGCACGCACATATCCCGTGAGATTCACCCTGGAGAATGCAGCCGAACTGCTGCAAGGCTATGACATCGCAGTCGACTGCACAGATAACTTCGCATCGAGATATCTGATCAGTGACGCCACTCGCACCGCCGGAATCCCGATGGTCTACGGGGCTGTCAGCCAGTTCATGGGACAGGTATCGGTATTCAACTATCGGGGAGGACCTTCATACCGGGATCTCTATCCTGAAGAGACACGTGATGCAGCAGATGCCACTCCCTCGGAGCAGGGCGTTATAGGAGCCATTCCCGGGATCATTGGTTCATACCAGGCATGCGAGGTGATCAAGATCATCACCGGCGCCGGCGAGCTTCTTTCCGGACGCCTGCTGCAGGCAGATGCGCTGCACATCAGAACGGAGATAATAGCATTTTGAACGGGACTTTTTGAAAAGAGCGGGATTATTGCGAAATTAGGTCTCTGGTTTCCATCAAATGTCCCATCAATGATAACCCGCACAGTCTCTCTTTTGACTTTTCTGATACTGCTTCTCCTTTCACAGGAAGCAAGAGCCGCAAGTCGGGATGACATTGATACTGCGACAATCAACAAAAGGTCAACAGATGCCTACATCAATGCCCGAAGAAACCCCGACCTTTCGATACTGATGGCCCACCAGTCACTTAGTGCATCCCGGTCATCAGGCTATAAGAAAGGCATAGCCGATGCTTCCCTCGCCCTGGGGATGGCCTACCTTGCCAGATACAACCAGGGCGACAGCGCTCATTATTATAATAACCTGGCACTCGCCACATATGAAGAGACCGGTGATATTGCCGGACAGGCCCGGGCATGCTACGGCCTATCTTATGTCTATAGCTTCAAGGGCGACCTGGCTTCCTCGGAAAAATACAGCAAAATGGCCCTGGATTACTTCGGGAAGGCAGGCGATCACCGCGGAATAGTTAACAGCCTCAACGTCCTGGCTTATCTTGCAAGACAAAGACAGGACCTTGAATCGGCAAAAGGGTTTGTTGAAAGAGCTATCAACATAGCCGGCGAGGTGAAGGATACCCTGCCCCTGGCAGACGCTACAAACAGCCTCGGTAACATTTACAAGGAGATGGCTCTCTTCAGCCAGGCCATCGACACCTATTTCGAGGCACTGAAACTATGGGAGTTGAAAGGCGACAGTGCCGGCATGTCAATTGCATTCGGAAGTATCGGCCTGGCATACTATTTCCAGAAAGACTATGATAAGGCACTGGAATTCAGCATGAAGCATCTGTCACTGTCAGAGAAGAGAAAAGACCTGTGGGAGGTGAGCAAGATCTGTAACACCATTGCTCAGATATATAACTCTCAGGGAATGTTCAACAGCGCTCTCGTGTACCAGCGCAGAAGCCTGAACCTGAACCGGGTGATGAACTTCCCCTCGGGAGAAGCATCCAGCTGCTATAATATAGCTTCCACGCTGCTTCATCTGTCACAGCCCGATTCTGCCCTGTGGTACATGAAAAAAGCCATGACCATAACCTCGGAAAATGACCTGCCTGTTCCTCCGGAATATTATATAACCCTTGGGAACATCTGGCAGTCACGCGGTAACTACAACCAGGCATCTTCAAACAGTCTTACGGCCTATAGACTGGGCAAGGAAAAGGACCTCCCTCTTATTGTCTCTGACGCCTCCCTCATACTCAGTGATATATATGGCGCGACAGGAAGGGATGACCTGGCATACCGGTATCTCAGGGAACACATGCAGCTGAAAGACAGCATCAGCAACGACGAATTCCTGAAGCAGGTAACACGGATGGAGATTCAGTACGATTTCGATAAGAGGCAGAAAGAGGCTGAATATATCCAGATGCAGGAAAAGATGGTGCGCGACCAGAAGATCAGGCAGCAGGGTCTCTATCTCAAAGGACTGGCTATTCTTCTTGTTCTTGTAGCTATTATCTCACTTCTCTACCTAAGGCACACCCGCCTGAAGGCAAAATATTCACAGATCGACCTAGAGCAGAGGCTATTGAGAGCACAGATGAACCCCCATTTCATCTTCAACTCCCTCTGTGCAATACAGGACCTTATTATGGCTGACAAGCCACAAAAGGCCAACGCTTTCCTTACAAAGATAGCCAGGCTGATGCGCAACATACTTGAAAACTCGCGCGAGGAATATATCCCTCTGGAGAAGGAGATCGAAACGCTGAAATATTACTTGGATGTTCAGCAACTCAGGTTTGAAACCCGATTTGAATACGACATCAACGTTGATCAATCAATTGATCCTGAAAATGTCTCCGTCCCTCCCATGCTTGCCCAGCCATGCGTTGAGAACTCCATTGAACACGGATTGCTGCCCCTGAAGGAGAAAGGCAGGATAAGCATCAGCTATACCCTCAAAGAGGGGCTGATCATGCTCGAGGTGACAGATAACGGTATAGGCCGTGCAAAGGCCGCTGAGATCAAATCAAACGTAAAGAAACAGTCAGTCTCCACAAAACTTACCGAGAAACGGCTCGAGCACTTCAGGAAAATACTAAAAGATAAGCAGATAAGTTATAAGATTATTGATCTCTTTGAAGAAGGAGCCGCTGCCGGAACGAAGGTTTTGATGATGCTTCCCTGCAAAAAGATTTATGCTTAAAAACCCCGGATGAGATGAAGGCCATAATTGTAGACGATGAACCGGCAATCAGGAATACCATCTCGGCCCTGCTCAGTGAGAGTTATCCGGACATAGTTGTCAGTTATCAGGCCGGATCAGTGGAAGAGGGTTATACTGCCGTCACGGAACATGAGCCCGACCTCCTGTTTCTCGATGTCGAACTGCCCGACGGCCTTGGATTTGACCTGCTGAAGAGGCTTTCTCCCGTTCGGTTCCGTACCATCTTCATCACCGGTCACCAGGAGTATGCCCTGGATGCGATAAAGGTCAGCGCCCTGGACTATATCCTCAAGCCGATCGACACTGATGAGCTGACTACAGCAATAGAGAAGGCACGTGAGATAATCAACCACGAGGAAGAACAACTCAAGATGTTGGCTCTCAGCGAGAACCTGGAAGGCAAAAAGGTTCTGAAGCGGATCATCCTCCGGACCTCAGAAGCTCTGCAGCTGATCTCCGTAAGTGAAATCATACGTGCCGAGGCTGAGAGCAACTATACCCATTTTCATCTTGCAGGAGGAAAACATATCATGGTGTCAAGAACCATCAAAGAGTATGAGGCTATGCTCAGTGGCTCCGGGATTATCCGGGTACATCAGTCGCATCTCGTCAACCTGAACCACATTGACAAATTCTTCAAACATGACGGTGGCTACCTGCAACTGAATGACGGATCCACCATACCGGTCTCCCCAAACCTTAAGCAGAAAGTACTACAGGCTATCACTGACCACCTTTACGAATAAAGGTTACCTGATCCGTATTGACCTTCAGAC
>CALMRD010000212.1 GCA_937871625.1 uncultured Bacteroidales bacterium
CGCTGAAGGCCGTTACCGTGGACGATGTGCAGCGTGTATATGAAAAATATATCAAAGACAAGAATTATGTAGCTACCAGCTTCGTGCCTAAAGGCAAGGTTGAACTTGCAGCAGAGGGATCAGCTGATGCCGGCATTGAAGAGGAGAACATCCTCACAGCCACCGAGGTGAAGATAGAGGGTGGTGCTGCTGAAGAGATTCAAAAGACACCGACCTCTTTTGACCGCTCCGTGCAGCCTCCCCTGGGTCCTGATGTGTCGGTTACCGTACCGACTATCTGGAGGTCGTCGCTGGCAAACGGCATGCAGCTTTTCGGCATAGAGCATTCCGAGGTGCCTCTTGTACAGTACAATATTGTTATTGAGGGAGGCCACATGCTCGATGACATCAACGCACCGGGTGTGGCCAACATGCTGGCGATGATGCTCAATGAGGGAACACAGAACAAGACCCCCGAGGAGCTTGAAGAGGAGATTGACCTTCTGGGTGCAATGATAAGGGTATCGGCTGATGATGAAGATATCACCGTGAGCGTCAACACTCTTACACGTAATTTTGAGCAGACCCTCGCCATCGTTGAGGAGATGCTTCTGGAACCACGGTGGGATTCGCTTGCCTTTGAGATTGCCCGCACGCGGGTTCTGAACAATCTGCGGCGCAGCTCCATCGATCCCACATACCTCGGATCTTCGGCTCTCGCCCGGCTTACGCTCGGTGAAGAGAACATCTTTGCCACCGACGTTTCAGGCACGGTTGAGAGCGTGAATTCAATGACTATGGATCATCTCAAGGCATTCTATGAGAAGAATATTTCGCCTTCGATAGCAAGGTTCCTGGTTGTGGGTTCGGTTGACCAGGCAGGCGTGGAGAAGGCTCTTGCCAGGCTCGGGACCAACTGGAGTGCCAAAGAGGTGCAGATACCCGAGATCGCCTACGCACAGGCACCTGACAAGGCAGGGGTATATTTTGTGGATGTGCCCGGCGCCAAGCAGTCGAACATATACATAGGAGCTCCGGCTATTCCACGCAGTCACCCCGACTACTACCCGGTCTATGTCGCTAACTACAAGCTTGGCGGCTCATTCAACGGATATGTAAACCTTGTTCTCAGGGAGGAGAAAGGCTACACCTACGGTGCCAGGACAAGTTTAAACGCACAAAAGCATTACGGAACCTTTGTCGCCAGTTCTGCCGTTCGTTCCACAGCCACCCTTGAGTCGGCAGAGATATTCCGTGACCTGATGAAGCAATACCGTGAAGGTGTCTCGCAGGGCGACATTGACTTCACGAAGGATGCACTGCTCAAGGGCAATGCCCTGAAATTCGAGACCCACAGGGCTCTGCTGGGAATGCTCAGTACGATGAGTGAGCACGGACTGCCGGATGATTATATTGCCCGTGAAGAGGATTATGTCAGGAAAGTTACTGTTGATGATGTAAACGCCACGGTGCAGAAATATATTGACCCGATGAAGATGTATTATGTTGTTGCCGGCGATGCCGCAACCCAGCTCAGTGAGCTTAAGAAACTAGGCTTCGGAGAACCGGTGTTAATCAAATAAATTTCAAGATATGAAGAGAATTTCAGCATTACTGATTCTGGCTGTATTGATCCTGGCTTCAGGATGCAGCGGAAACAAGAAAAGTACACTTTCTATCCCCTATGAGAGCTACAAGCTTGACAACGGGCTGACGGTGATACTCAATGAAGACAAGTCGGACCCCATCACCTCGCTGGTGATACTGTATCATGTGGGTTCAGGCAGGGAGGTTCCCGGTAAAACCGGGTTCGCCCATCTATTTGAGCACATGATGTTCCAGCGTTCCGAGAACGTTGGGGAGGATCAGTTCTTCAAATATATTGAGGGTGCCGGAGGGATGCTCAACGGCGGAACCAGCAATGACATGACGATCTATTACGAGCTTGTGCCAAAAAATTCCATTGAGATGGCTATGTGGCTCGAATCGGACCGTATGGGTTTCCTTCGCAATACTGTTACCCCTCAGTCGTTTGCCCTGCAGCAGAATGTGGTGCAGAATGAAAAGCGGCAGGGAGTCGATAACCGTCCGTATGGATTCACTGACTACGTGCTGCTGAAGAATCTTTATCCCGAGGGCCATCCCTACAGCTGGGATGTAATCGGAGAGATGGAAGATCTCGCCAATGCCACAATCGAGGATGTAAAGGAGTTCCACAAGAAGTTCTACATACCCAACAATGCAACCCTTGTTGTCTCCGGTGATTATGAGACTGAGGAGATAAGGGCTCTGATAGAAAAGTATTTCGGGGAGATCCCCGCCGGCGAGGAGCTTAAGGATCCGGAGCCGATGAATGTCACGCTGGCAGAGACGAAGAAACTGTATCATGAGGATGCCTTTGCACGTGCCCCTCAGTACACTATGGTCTATCCGGTTGTAGAACAGTTCACAAAGGATTCCTACTCACTGGATGTGCTGGCGCAGCTGCTGGGTGATGGGAAGAAGTCGCCCCTCTACAAGGTCCTTGTGAAAGAGAGGAAGCTTACATCGAATGTGAGAGCTTACAACCAGTCGCAGGAGATTGCCGGGCAGCTTGAGATCAGTATCACCGCCAACCCCGCCACCAGTCTTGATGATGTTGAGAAGGCTGTTTTTGAGGCGTTTGAGAGGTTTGAGACTGAGAAATTCACGGAGAGGGATCTGGAGAGGATCAAAGCCGGCCTGGAGACCAATTTCTACGCCAGGCTGAGCAGTGTCATGTCCAAGTCGTTCATGCTCGCCATGTACAGTGAGTATGCAGGTTCTCCCGACTTCCTGACCGAGGAGCTGGAGATGATGCAGAACGTTACCATGGATGATGTATGGGATGTCTATGAGCGTTACATAAAGGGTAAAAACTATGTCGCAACCAGCTTCGTGCCAAAGGAACAACTTGACCTTATTGCTGAGGGTTCTGTCGATGCAGGGGTGGTTGAGGAGGATGTCACGCAGGCCACCAAGATGGAGGTTGCTGCCGGCGGTGAGGAGATCATTGAAAAGACTCCGAGCAGCTTCGACCGTTCGGTTGCTCCTGCACCCGGACCAGATCCTCTGCTGACTCTTCCGGAGGTGTGGCAGGCAGAGGCTCCCAACGGGATGAAGATATACGGCATTGTACAGCATGAGTTGCCGCTGGTGACCTATTCGATTGTAATACAGGGCGGCCATATGCTTGATGATATGAGCAGGCCGGGCGTTGCAAGGTTTGCCGCCCAGATGCTTAATGAGGGTACTGCTACCAAAACCCCTGAGGAGCTTGAGGAGGAGATAAAGCTACTGGGTGCAAGTATCAGTGTAAGGGGAGGACAGGAAAACATCACGGTATATGTCAGCGCGCTGGCACGCAACTTTGAAAAGACCCTGGCCCTGGTTGAGGAGATGCTTCTGGAGCCGCGCTGGGATGAAGAGCAGTTCTCGATCAACAAGACCCGTACTGTCAACGCACTCAAACGCAACATGGCTGAGCCCAACTACCTGGCCAGCATGACCTTCAACAGGCTGACCCTTGGCGAAGAGAACATCATGTCCGTTGACAACAGCGGGACGGTTGAGAGTGTGGAGGCAATCACCATGGATGATCTGAAGGCTTTCTACGAAATGAATCTCTCCCCCTCTGTGGCAAACTTCCATATAGTGGGTGATGTTGACCAGAAGAGGGTCGAGCAGGCTTCGCAAAGTCTCAATCAGCGCTGGGAGGCCAGGGAGGTCGTCATGCCGGAGCTCTCTTTCCCGCCTGCTCCTGAGAAACCTGCCATCTATTTCGTTGATGTGCCGGGGGCAAAACAGTCGGTGATAAGCATTGGCAACCTTGCCCTGACCCGTGACCATCCCGATTTCTACAAGGCTGATGTGGCAAACTATATGCTCGGGGGTAGGGCCAGTGCCCGACTCTTTATGGTTCTCCGTGAGGAGAAAGGGTTCACCTACGGTGCCTACTCCAACTTCAACGGCATGAAGAGCTACGGCACCTTCAGGGCATATGCCTCGGTACGTACTGATGCGACACTGGAGTCGGTGGAGCTCTTCAGGGATATCATGAAGGAGTACCGTGCCGGCGTCCCTCAGGAGACCGTTGATTTCACGAAAGGCTCGTTGCTCAAGGCCAATGCCTTGCGTTTTGAGACCAACGACAGCAAGCTGGGTATGCTCAGTACGATGACTACTTACGGTCTGCCGGCTGATTATGTCAGGCAGGAGGAGAGTTACCTCATGGGGTTGACGAAGGAGCAGATGGACGAGACCGTTCAGAAGTACATTGATCCGATGAAGATGAATTATGTGGTGGTGGGTGATGCTGCGACGCAGCTGAAGGAGTTGAAGAAGGTCGGGTTCGGAGACCCGATTGAGGTAAAATAGCTATCTTTGCAGCTCCTTAGGACTGAGGAACCCTAAACTCAAGACTTCAGACCTTTGGACCTTGAGACTGCAAGACTAAGGCTGCCCGGATGGTGGAATGGTAGACACGAAGGACTTAAAATCCTTTGGCCATAGCGGCTGTGGGGGTTCAAGTCCCCCTCCGGGTACTGAAACAGAGAGAGAGTGAGAGCGAGTGCGGGAGCAATCGCGATCGCTCTCATCTCTTTTTTGACT
>CALMRD010000213.1 GCA_937871625.1 uncultured Bacteroidales bacterium
TCAAGGATATAAACTGGTGGCAGAGGCTCTTCAGATGGAGAAGGATACGAACTCTCAGCTTCGACGCCTACGAGGAGTTCCGGAGCCTGGCACGCGACCTCGACAGGGGACGCAATGACATGGATGAGTTGCGTAACCGTATGACCGAGATATCGGCACGAAATGAAAGCCTGTCTCAGAAGATCCGTGACGTGGAGATTCACTCAGTACGCAAGGACACCCAGATTGAAGAGCTCAACGGACGCCTCCGCGAACACACCGGCACCATCAATGAGCTGACACGGAAAGTGGCGGCTTTCGAGGCCTCGAAAGAAGAGAACTTCAAAAACTATAATGAAAGTATCGCCCGCCTCAATCAGACCAAGGAGAGCCTCGAGGCTGAGCGCCGCAGGCTCGATGATGAAAGGGTGAGGGCAGTTGAGGAACATAACGAGCGCATGAAACGGCTCTGGGCCGAGCATGAGGCCGACGTCAAAAACACCATTATCCGCATCTGCGACCTTAACCATGTGAACTACATCGAGAAGGTCCCCTTCAGGGGCAACCCCGACAACACCATCGAGATCAGCGGCGAATATATCATTTTCGATGCCAAGAGCCCGGCCAGCGAAGACCTCTCCAACTTCCCGGCATACATAAAGACGCAGGCCGACAACCTGAAGAAATATGCCAGCCAGGACAACGTAAAAAAATCGATGTTCCTGGTAGTGCCCACCAACACCATCAACAAGCTCAAGCAACTTACATACAGGCTGGGCGACTATGATGTCTTCATCATCACCAAGGACTCCATCGAACCAGTAATCCTCTCGCTGAAGAAGATCGAAGAGTATGACCTCGCCGATAAGCTGAGTCCCGAGGACCGCGACAGCATCTGCCGCATCATCGGCAAGTTCGCACATACGGCCAAGAGGAGGATACAGATCGACCAGTTCTTTTCCAATGAGTTCATGGATATAGTCCTCAAAAGCCAGAAAGAGCTGCCTGAGGATATACGGGAGCAGGTCATCGAGTTTGAGAAATCGGAGAAGCTAAACCCGCCCACAGAAAAACGTGCCAAGATCATTTCAATAGATGAGCTGCAGAAGAAGGGCGAGGAGATCGAGGCTGAAGCCCGGGCGCGGAAGCTGAAGCTGCCCGAAGCCGGGGAGGAATAAATTTCAGGATTATGCGCAGAGAAAAGGATTTCCTGGGAGAGAAGGAGCTGGATGACAATGTGCTTTACGGCATTCATTCTGTCAGGGCATGTGAGAATTTCCCTGACACAACCCCATTCCATGATGAATGGTACAGGGCAATGGCCCTCACCAAGAGAGCCTGTTACCTGACTGCTGCTGCCTTCTTCTCTGAAGCCGGAAAACAGTATGACCTTGAGAAGCTGAATATCAGGGTGGTCGGTTCGGATACCCTCGAAGCCCTTGCTGCTGCCGCCGCCGAATGCGAAGAGGGAAAACACTTCGAAGATTTTATCGTCCCGGCCATATCCGGGGGGGCAGGCACCAGCATCAACATGAACGTCAATGAGATCATCGCCAACCGTGCCCTGCTGCTTACCGGCAGCCTGCCGGGCGACTATCATCATATCGACCCCATTGAAGATGCCAATATATTCCAGTCGACCAACGACGTAGTGCCCACCGCCCTCCGTGTGGCAGCCATGAGGCTGCTACTGGAGCTTGAGGAGGTCATCAATGAGCTGCGCAGTGCCGTTGAGGATCTCGAAAAACGCTACCGCAACACCCTCCGTACAGCCTATACCCAGATGCAGGAGGCCGTGCCATCCACCTTCGGACGCCTCTTCAGCAGCTACAGCGATGCGCTGGCGCGCGACTGGTGGAGGGTGTCAAAATGCCTCGAACGCATCAAGGTTGTCAACCTCGGAGGATCAGCCATAGGCACCTCCATTACCGTGCCGAAATATTTCGTGGCTGAGGTGGTGCCCCGACTGCAGCAGCTGAGCGGACTGCCGGTGACACGCGGCGAGAACCTCTCCGATGCCACCTCCAACCTTGACCCCTTCGTTGAAGTTCACGGCATCATCAAGGCTCATGCCGTCACCATGGAAAAGATGGTAAGCGACCTGCGCCTGCTGGCATCGGACATACATGGTACTCATTCGGTGACCATACCCATGAAGCAGACCGGCAGCTCAATCATGCCCGGAAAGGTCAACCCGGTAATTCCCGAGTTTGTCGTAAGCTGCTCGCACCGCGTATACAGCAACGACCAGCTGATTGCAACCCTCTCCGGCCAGGGCTGCCTCGAGCTCAACGCCTACCTGCCGGTGACAGGACATGCGCTGCTCGAGAGCCTGAAGCTGCTGATAGCCTCTGGCAAAGCGGCTGCCTCCCATATGCTGGCAGAGCTTGGTGTTGATCAGGATGCCTCGGAGGCGGCAGTTATGTCAAGCCCTTCTGTCACCACCGCCCTGCTGCCGTTGATAGGATATGGTAAGGCTGCAGAGATGGCCTCCCTGATGAAGAAGGAGAAGATCGACATCTTCGAGGCCAACGGAAGGCTGGGATATGTGGAGCCGGCGAAACTGAAGGAGCTGCTAAGGCCAGAAAACCTGGTGCAGGGAGGATACCGTCTGAAGGATTTTATTTAATGACAGCACCATGACAGCCAAGGGAAGAGATGCAAAACCCCATGTGGGTATCTTCGGAAGAAGGAACGCCGGCAAGAGCTCGCTAATCAATGCCCTGACAGGCCAGGATGTCGCCATCGTCTCCGAGATAGCCGGCACCACCACCGACCCTGTCAAAAAGAGCATCGAGGTGCATGGACTCGGCCCGCTGATATTTATTGACACCGCAGGCATTGATGACACAGGCGATCTGGGGCGGCTGCGGATAAAAAAATCACTGGCAGCCCTCAGGCTTATTGACCTCGCTATACTGGTACTTACCGATAACCGTTACGACAGCTACGAGGCTGAGCTGGTAAAAGAGTTTGGAGTCCTTGACATACCCTTCGTGCTCGTTCATAACAAAAGTGACATCGAACCGCTGGATGCCTCGTTCCGCGAGGAGATAAGAAACAGCACCGGCAGGGATATCATTGAATACTCGGCTCTCCATC
>CALMRD010000214.1 GCA_937871625.1 uncultured Bacteroidales bacterium
CCGCCTTCACACTTAATGCCGGCCTGGAGATGATAGTTGAGGCCGGGGCCATCGTAACCTTCGCCTCGCTGACCAACAACGGCACCATTGAGCTCCGGGCAGACGAGACAGCAATGGCATCAGTGATAACTGACAGCTACTCAGGAGCAGCGGGCAACCTCAATGTGGAGCTCTTCCTCAAGAGCGCACCGCCGGAGATAGACAGATGGCACTATATAGCCTCCCCCGCCACCGTCTCCAAGACCGTTTTCACAGACATCGAACCGGAGAACCTGCTGAGCTACGACGAGAGCAAGGTTGTCACCAGCGTGGCCGAAGGATGGCAGTGGCACGACGGTTACGACGGCACCACACCTTTCAGTAACCTGGAGGTTAGAAAAGGATATAATGTCTTCGTCTTCGAAGATGCGACAATGACCTACAGCAACCTCAAGTCGCTGGCAACATCCATCGGTCAGATTAACCTTCCTTTCAGCGGTTCCGGAGGCGACACATCGCTCTACGGTTATTCACTTCTTGGCAACTCCCTCACCTGCGGCATCAACTGGGATGCAGTAACCTTCTCAGACAGCAACGTCAGGGACGCATATTACATCCGCACCGAAACCGGTGAGGCATCATATGTCAACGGCGTCGGCACCAACGGAGGCACCGCACACCTGCCGCCGATGCAGGGTTTCTTCGTAAAAACACGCGGTACAGGCACCTGGCTCAACATACCCTCCAACGCCCGTGAACATAACGCCACCCCGAGATTCAAGTCCTCCGGGCAGATACCGCTTCTGAGACTCACCCTGGCATCACCGTCGTCACAGGACGAGATGGTAATCAGGTTCGAGCCCTCGGCAACCCTGGCTTTCGACAACGCATTCGATGCCGGTAAGATCTTTAATCCTGTTGTCAAGAGCCCAAAAATATACTCGGTCATGGGAGGAGAAGAGTATTCAATCAACTCCATCCCCTGGCCCGAGAGGTCTGTCTCCATCCCGCTGACGGTAGTGATACCCGGGGAAGGCACCTTTACGATCAGGAGAAGCCAGATGCAGGCGACCGGCGACTACAGGTTCATACTTACCGACCGTCTTACCGGTAAGAGCGTCGACTTCACCGCATTTTCGGAGTACAGCTTCTCCGCCGTGGAGGGAACAGACACCGGCAGGTTCACCCTGACGGTGACACCGCCGGAGAAGAAGGCAGCACCGCCGGCAGAGCCGGAGACAGCAGTCAGTGATCTTAAAATCTACGGAGCCTCTGGTAAGATATGCGTGCTGCCGCAGGGACCGGAGTGGAACGGCATCAGCGGTAAGGTGAGGATCTTTGACATTACCGGCAGGATGATCGTTGCATCCAATGATGAACGCTTCAATTCAGGCGAACTGAAGGAGTATTATCCATCAGCTGCGGGAGGCCTCCTTATCGTTGAGGTTGTGACAGGCGGAAGACGTTACCTGGAAAAGATAGTCCTCACAAGAGATTGAATGAAAGGGACTACGAACATTTCCGGCTGACAGATGTTTTACAGGGGAATAAAATCAAATGTCTATATTTGATGCGCAATATAATGGATCTATGATCAGGAAGAGAAGAAGATATGTCAGGCCGGAAGTGATACGCATCGAGCTTGACAATTCCATCTCTCTTGTCATGATGACCTCTGCGCCTCCCAACCCGCCCCCCAGGCGCCGTCAGGGTACCGAGAGCGAGCCCGACAGCCCCTTTGCCTCACCCTTCTCAGACAAACCGTTCAGCTA
>CALMRD010000215.1 GCA_937871625.1 uncultured Bacteroidales bacterium
ACATAGCCGCCGGGACCGCTTCCAATAATCAGAATATCAAATTCGTTCATGTTATTGACTTTATTATTTTGTCGGCGCTGCGACTGCTCCGGAGAGTACGCACAGCCCGTGCTGTCAACCAGAACAACACCAGTACCGTTACGATTGTTGCGCCTGTAGGTAGATTTATGAACCACGAAATGGCAAACCCGGCACTGATGGCAATGAAGCTGACAACTGTTGATAGCACTATTATCCGCAGGTACTCCCTCGTAAAGAGCATTACTATATTGGCCGGGATGGTAAGCAGTGCTATGATCATTATCACACCTGCCATCCGTATGTTCAGGACAATGGCCAGTCCTGTCAGTCCTACCGAGATATACCTGAAGAGATCAACGTGAGTTGTGAAGGTACGTGCGTAGTTCTCGTCAAAGGATATGTAGAGCAAGGTCCTGTAAAAGAGTGCCGTATAGGCTATCAGAACCAGCGAGATAATTCCCAGTGCGATCAGGTCACCGTTGGTCACGGTCAGTATGCTTCCGAAAAGATAACTCATAAGGTTGGGTGCATACCCGGGTGTCAGATAGATGAATATTATTCCTACCGCCATCCCGAGCGCCCAGAGTATGCCGATGGCGCTGTCTTCCCTCATCCTGCCCCTGGCTGACATATACTCCATACCCAGAGCAGATCCCAGACCGAAAAGAGCTGCACCAAGCACCGGGCTGATGCCCAGAAAGTAGCCCAGGCCTATCCCCCCGAATGAGGCATGGGTGATGCCGCCGCTAAGGAAGACCAGCCTCTTTGAGACAATGTATGTTCCGGCAATACCTGCGGTGATGCTGGCAAAGAGGGCACCCAGAAGTGACCTGACAACAAACGAGTATTCAAACAGGTTCTCCATCATTCATGTTTGTGGAGTACAACGTGGGGCACATCACCGTGGGTGACAAGCTGAATAGGACATCCGTACAGCCGGAGATCCTCCTCTGTAATCTTGCTGTGGGGATGATAGAAGAGCGATCCGTTGACGCAGGCGAACGACTTGACCCAGGAGGAGATCATTCCCACATCATGTGACACCATCATAATGGTCATGCGCTCGTTGATAAGTCTCAGCCTGTCATAAAAATCGGCCTCGAACGACGTGTCAACATATGTGGCAGGCTCGTCGAGCAGGAGTAGTCGGGGCGACCCTGCCACAGCCCTGGCCAGGTAGACGCGCTGGAGCTGTCCGCCCGACAGTTCATTAAGGGGCTGGCGTGCAAGGGCGGTAAGTCCGAGCTGGTCCATAACCTCACCGGCATGCTTTTTTTCCTTGCGCCCCATGCTACCCCGGGCTCCCTTGCCGTGCATCATGCCGGACAGAACCACATCCTCCACCGTCACCGGGAAGAGAGTATCTCCAAGAGCCACCTGCGGCATATAGCCGATCTGATTATATCTGAGATTCCCCGGTGAAAAGTCAACCCTGCCTGAAAAGGGTCTCAGCAGCCCGAGTATCACCTTCAGCAGGGTTGTCTTGCCACCCCCGTTGGGACCTATGATGCCGATGAAGTCGTTCTCCTCAACCGGCATGGTGATGTCACGCAGTACCACCTTATCATCATAACCGGCTGTCAGGGATTCTATGCTGAAAAGTATACTCATATCACTCTGCAGTCCTCAGTCTTCCGTCTTCAGTACCGACTGCCGGCTGCCAACTGCCGACTGTGGACTGGATAACGCATTTAGTACCTCCATAACAGCCTCCGGCCAGTTTCTGTTCATGGGGTTGATGACAATAAGGTCCGCCCCGGTCTCCCGTGAGAGCGACTCAGCATTCCGGAGATCATATTCTGCCTGAATGAAGATACTCCTTATTTTCTTGTCGCGGGCTATGTCAATCAACTCTTTCATGCGGGCCGGCGAAGGGCTCTTCCCCTCATCCTCAAAAGAGAGCTGTTCAAATCCGTAATCGCGGGCCATGTAGGCCAGTGCCGGATGATAGATCATGACTGTGCCGGTGTTCATGCTCCCTACGGCTCTCCTGACCATCTCATCAATAACTGCTATGGAGTCAGCCAGCAGGCTGTGATTCCGTTCATATTTACCGGCTGAGGCAGGATTAAGCGCGGTGAGGAACTCCCTGATATCTTCAGCCATAACTGCGGCTGCCGCGGGTGACATCCAGAAGTGAGGGTCGGCGCCGGCATGGCTGTGCCCTTCGTGATC
>CALMRD010000216.1 GCA_937871625.1 uncultured Bacteroidales bacterium
ATCCGTGGAGAGACCCCTGATGATGAGCGCCTCCTCCGAGACAGCGTCATAAACGTAGTCGGTGAGCTCGCCCAGCTCGTCCATGGTGATCTCGTTCTCGCCGGTGCCCGACTTGATATTGAGCAGTATGCTGCGAGCACCGGTGATGTCGTTGGAGCTCAGCAACGGCGACGTCAGCGCCGCCTCAATGGCCTTCGTGGCACGCTCCTCGCCCGAGGCGGTGCCGATACCCATCAGTGCAACGCCCGAATCGCGCATCACGGTGTCCACATCGGCGAAGTCAACGTTGATATACCCGGTGCAAGTGATGATCTCGGCCATCCCCTTGACGGCGTTGGCCAGGACATCATCGGCGCGGGCAAAGGCAGCCGAGACACCCTCGTCGCCGTAGATCTCACGCAACCGCTCATTGTTGATAACTATCAGTGAGTCAACCTTTCCCTTCAGCTCCTGTATGCCGCTGATGGCCAGTTTTATACGCTGGTTCAGCTCCGACCGGAAGGGTATGGTGACGACGGCGACGGTGAGGTAGCCGGCATCCATGCAGGCCTTTGCGATCACGGGCGTGGCGCCGGTGCCGGTGCCGCCCCCCATGCCCGCGGTGATGAAGACCATCTTGGTGTTGCCCGACAGCGCGTTCATCACATCGTCAATATTCTCCAGCGCCGCGGCCCGGCCCCGCTCAGGCTGGCTGCCCGCGCCGAGACCCTCGGTGGTGCTCTCCCCTATCTGCACCTTGACCGGCACAGGACTCTTCGTCAGAGCCTGCTGGTCAGTGTTGCAGACAACAAAATTCACATCCTTGATGCCCTTGCGGAACATATGGTTGACGGCGTTGCTGCCGCCACCCCCTATGCCCAGCACCTTTATTATCGATGACCGCTCTACAGGCAGGTCAAAATTCATCAGATCTTCTGACATAACTTCACTCTTTTAGTTGACATTGCTGTCATCAATTTTCTCATCAGTGGCTTCGATAATCCTGTCCCATAAACCCCTGATCTTTTGGCTTATAGAGCTGCCGTTCTTGGGCCGCTCATCATAATACTGCTCATCCCTTTCAACCTCTGCCGGCTCCTCATTCACCTTCTGCGAGGCGGTGGTCTGCTGCACGACCGGTTCGACCTTCTTCTCGCCGAAACGGAGGTGGACACGGTTCTCCTCGAGATACTCGCGCCCCTTCAGTATCAGACCCACACTGGTGGCATACATCGGCTGGTTTATCTCATCCTTGCCCTTGCCTGTCAGATGCACGTTGGGATGCCCAATCCGCACATCCATCGCCGTCTTGAACTTGACAAGCTGCGGCAGGTTCTTGAGCATCGAGCCGCCGCCGGTGATGACTACCCCTGCTGTGAGCTTGTCGGCGAAGCCGGAGTTCTGTATCTCGAAGTTGACGGCGTCAAGTATCTCCTCCATGCGGCTCTGGATGATGTATGCCAGGTTCTTGAACGAGATCTCCTTCGGCTCCCTGCCGGCGATGCCGGGGATGCTGACGACCTTGTTCTCCGGCGCGATGTCGCCGATGGCATAGCCGAACTTGACCTTCAGGTCCTCGGCCTGCTTCTGCAGGATGGAGCACCCCTCCCTGATGTCGGCGGTGACCATGTTGCCGCCGAAGGGTATGACGGCGGTGTGCCGTATCACATTGTCATAATATATGGCCACGTCGGTGGTGCCCCCGCCGATGTCGACGAGCACCACGCCCGCCTCCTTCTCCTCGTCGGTCAGCACCGCCTCCGACGATGCCAGGGGCTCCAGCACCAGGCTCATCAGGTTCATGCCCGCCTTGTTGATGCAGCGCTCGGTGTTGCGCGCCGAGGCTATCTGCCCTATCACGATGTGGAAGTTGGCCTCCAGCCTCTTGCCGCAGATGCCGATGGGATGGCTGATGCCCGACTCGTTGTCGACGATGTAGGTCTGCGGGATGACATGGATGATCTCCTCACCCACCTCGATCGGCAGCTTGTACATGTCGGCCGTGAGACGCCGGATATCGTTGATGTCGATCTCCGAATCATGGGAGTCGCGGGTGATGTACCCCCGCGCCATCTTGCTCTTGATGTGCCTCCCGGCTATGCCCACGAACACATCCGTAAGGACGATGCCCGTGCGCTCTTCGAGGTCGCTGACGGTGGTGCGTATCGCCTTCACCGTCTCTTCAATGTTAAGCACCACACCACGCTTGACCCCCGTGGATGGTGTGTTGCTCAGCCCCAGGATCTCTATGGACCCGTTGCTGTCACAACGCCCGACGATGGCGACGATCTTTGTCGTGCCGATGTCGATGGCTGCTACTAACTGATCTTTACTGCTCATAATTCACATATATGGTTGTTCAACGTTTTATCTTCTCTGGCAGACCACCTGCCCCTTGTATTCTATGTTCACCACCCGATACCTGTCCCACCCCGCCAGCGGCATGGCCTCACGGTAAAAGACATGCAGGTTGTTAAGCTTCTCCTTGTAGTCGTCGGTGCGCCCCAGCCTGACGGTGTGGTTGCCGACATGAGGCACCAGCGTCACCCTGCCGTCGCGCGTCATGCTCAGCTGGTCGATCATCGTGTTCCAGAAGCTGTGACCGCGGATGTAGTTCACCAGCTCGAAGGCACGCGCCAGGTTGGCGGTTTTCTCCGAGTCGTAAATGCTCATGCCGTTCATCTGCGAGGCTTTGAAGACCATGTCAGCCTCGAGGATGTGTATGTTGGGCGTGTAGAGGTTATGGCGCCGCATTATGACTCCCTCATTGTCGATGAAGAAGTCGCCGCCGTACGATGCCACCACCCTCAGCACCGGCTCACGCTGGTCGGTGCGGACATGAAGCTTCTTGTCGCCGGAGAAGAAGACCTCAGCCTCCTTCAGCTCCGTGAAGTCTCTCACCCTATCCTCGATGGCGGCAAGAGGTATCTCGTTCACCTTCACCCCTGTCACCCGTATGCCCGTAGCCCTGAT
>CALMRD010000217.1 GCA_937871625.1 uncultured Bacteroidales bacterium
CGGACTGTCGGGACTGATAACACCGTCACTCGAGGAGATGGTGCATATCGCATCGCTGATGGAGGAGCGTGGAATGAAGACGCCGCTGCTGATAGGCGGGGCAACCACTTCGGAGATACATACTGCGGTCAGGATAGCACCTGTCTATTCATACAGCGCTGTATATGTGAAGGATGCATCGAGGGCTGTGCCTGTGATGTCGGGGCTGGCGGCAGCGAACGGCTCCCTGGGCATCTCGCTGAAGGATAAGTATGAGAAGCTTCGCCGTGACCATGAGGCATCACGCAGGGAGAAGAGGCTCGTATCGCTGAGCGAGGCAAGGGAAAACGGGTTGCGCACCGTGAAGCCGATGCCTGCCCCGGCGATGTCCGGGGTGATCAACTCCGGGCCGGTGAGCCTGCGGACCCTGGCCGGGTATATCGACTGGACATTCTTCTTCTTTGCGTGGAAGATCAACGGCAAGTACCCTGATATCTTCAATGATCCTGTCAAGGGCAGTGAGGCCAGGAAACTATATGATGATGCCCTGGTGATGATTGACCGTATCGCTGATGAGGGACTGATGGTTGCTGAAGCCCTGTCCGGCATCTTCCCGGCGGAGCGCCACGGCGACGATGTAAGGCTGATTACCGGTGAGGAAGGCGGACCGGCTGACGGCTTCGGTTCCGGAGCCAATATCAGGACAGGCACCTCGGGCAGGGACACCGGCGAGGCGTGGCTTCGATTCCTGCGCAACCAGGAGGAGAAGCAGGCGGGACAGCATAACCTCTGCCTGGCCGACTTCGTTGCAGAAAAGGATGATCATGCGGGACTGTTCGTGGTGACCGTGAAGAGTGTTGAGAAGCTGCCTGCGGATATTGCAGGCGACGACTACCAAACGATCATGGTGAGGATACTGGCGGACCGTTTTGCCGAAGCTGCCGCCGAGTGGTTACACCGCGAGATGCGGGTGAAGCACTGGGGCTATGCTGCCGGGGAGAGACTGACGGCCGCGGAGATGTTCAAGGTAAAATACCAGGGTATCAGGCCGGCGCCCGGCTATCCTGCATGTCCTGACCATACAGGCAAGCAGGTCATTTTTGACCTTCTCAGGGCGCCGGAGACGATAGGCGTGACGCTGACGGAGAGTTATGTGATGGTGCCTGTATCCTCGGTGTGCGGATACATATTTGCATCACCGGAATCGTCATATTTTAACGTGGGCACAATAGGAAGAGACCAGCTGGAGGATTATGCGGCACGGTGCGGTATCCCCGTTGAGGAGGCTGCAAGATGGCTGGCGCCGAATCTTTAGATTTGCGATATGAAACCCACATGACCAACAAATATCAAGAACATGGATCCAATTAGTTTTCAATCATGTGCGGTTGTCCCGATTTATCGGGACAAGCTATCTGACCTTATACATCAATTTTATTACAGATGAAAGGAGCTACAGTCATTGATCTTATAAACAGCTCGAAGAAGCCGCTTTTCACCTTTGAGCTGCTGCCGCCTCTGAAGGGGCACAGCATAGAGCGCATCTACAACACCATAGAGGGATTGCTGGAGTATTCCCCGGCATACATCAACTTCACCTCGCACCGCAATGAGGTGGTGCTCAGCGAGAGGCCAGACGGGCTGCTGGAGAGGCGTACGACGCGCAAGAGGCCCGGGACCATCGCCCTTGCCGCCGCAGTCAAATACAAGTATAATGTCAACGTGGTGCCGCACATTCTCTGCGGCGGCTTCTCAAAGGAGGAGACGGAGAATGCGCTGATAGAGATGAACTTCCTGGGTATCAACGATGTGCTGGCCCTGCGCGGCGATCCTCCCAGGGGCAGCCGTACCTTTATCCCCGACCCGGGAGGTCACAGGAATACCAACGAGCTGGTGAAGCAGATAACAGACATGAACCGGGGGCATTACCTTGACCCGGACCTGAAGAACACTGCTGCAACATCATTCTGCATAGGTGTGGCCGGCTATCCGGAGAAGCATTTTGAGGCTCCCAACATGAAGAGTGACATGGCCAACCTGAAGCGTAAGGTGGATGCAGGAGCCTGCTATATCGTCACACAGATGTTCTTCGACAATGAGAAGTTCTATGCCTTCCGTGACGCTCTCCGAGCCATGGGGGTGACAGTGCCGCTGATACCCGGCATCAAGCCAGTCTCGGCGATGACCGATGTAAGTCTGCTGCCTCAGACTTTCCATATAGACATGCCCGAGGAGCTGGTGCATGAGCTCTCAAAATGCCGCAACGATGAGGAGGCAAGGGAGGTGGGCATAGAGTGGGCTGCGGAGCAGAGTCGCGACCTTCTTAAAAACGAAGTGCCGGGGATACATTACTATACCCTCGGCAGATCGGATAACATTGCAAGAATTGTCAAAGCCTCATTCTAGATCCCGGGAGCCAGCTCCGCGCGGGTTGTTGATCCCTCAGGCTAGAGTCCGAAAGCCTTTTTAATTGCTTCCACCCTGTTGAGCTCCTCCCACTTGAAGAGCGCGACCTTCAGGGTCTTGTCAGGCTTCTCGTTGAATGATCTGAATGTCTTCTCCACAGTGACGGGTTTGCGGCCCATATGGCCGTAGGCGGCTGTCTCAAGGTATATGGGCTTGCGGAGGCCGTACTCCTTCTCTATCATTGCCGGGCGCAGGTCGAACATTTTGCTGATCATCTCTGCAATCTGACCGTCATGCTGTTTCACCTTTGACGTGCCGAAGGTGTTCACATAGATGCCTACCGGCTGTGCCACGCCGATGGCGTATGATACCTGCACAAGCATCTCGCGTGCGACGCCGGCGGCGACCATGTTCTTGGCTATGTGCCTGGCGGCGTATGCTGCCGAGCGGTCGACCTTCGAGGGGTCCTTGCCCGAGAAGGCGCCGCCGCCGTGGGCGCCGCGACCGCCGTAGGTGTCGACGATGATCTTGCGTCCCGTCAGCCCGCTGTCGCCGTGAGGACCGCCGATGACGAACTTGCCCGTAGGGTTGACATGGTATATGATCTTCGAATCAAAGAGCTTCTGCACATCTTTCCCCAGCTGAGCCTTCACCCGTGGAACGAGGATGTTAATCACATCTTTCTTAATGGTCTCAAGCATCTTCTTCTCGTCCCTGTCGAAGTCGTCATGCTGCGTTGAGACCACGATGGTATGTACTCTCTTCGGGGTGCCGTCATCATTGTATTCGATGGTGACCTGCGACTTGGAGTCGGGCCTGAGGTATCTCATTTGCCTGCCCTCGCGGCGTATTTCAGCAAGCTGGTAGACAAGTTCGTGTGCTATGTCGAGTGAGAGGGGGAGGTAGTTATCGGTCTCGCTGATGGCGTAACCGAACATCATCCCCTGGTCGCCGGCGCCCTGGTCCTCTTTCTTCTGGCGGACGACACCCTGGTTGATGTCGGGCGACTGCTCATGTATGGCAGAGAAGATACCGCAGGAGTTGCCGTCGAACATGTATTCGGCCTTCGTGTAGCCGATTTTGTTGATGACCTCACGGATAATTGTCTGCACATCGATGTAGGTTTTAGTCCTGACCTCACCGGCCACCACCACCTGACCGGTGGTGACAAGAGTCTCACAGGCGACCTTAGAGTCGGGGTCCCATGCCAGGAAGTTGTCAAGAAGTGCGTCGGAGATCTGGTCTGCCACCTTGTCGGGGTGACCTTCGGATACTGACTCGGAAGTAAAAAGATAGCTCATATGTTAATTTTTTTAAGTTTAACAATGGCAGGGACGGATTGTTGGCAAAGCAGCGGTTGGATACCGTTTTAGCATTTTTTTCCGTGGTTGCAATCAGTGCAAATCTGTCCACCTGTCGTATTACGGCACAAAGATAATAAAATTTGCGATTTGCGATTTTCGAATTGCGATTTCACTGCCGACTGCCGTCC
>CALMRD010000218.1 GCA_937871625.1 uncultured Bacteroidales bacterium
CTAAAGCTTCTCTATATAAGCGTCGGCGCCCAGGATGGATTGATAACAGCTCATCGTGACCTGCGCGATTTACTCAATGCACAGGGTGTAGAGTTTGAATATATTGAAGAGCCGGGTTACGGGCATGAATGGGCATACTGGCGTGTCGCTTATCAGGATTTTGCGCAGAAGGTTTTTCAACAAAGTCATTAGGAATCAGATATTATCAGTTTCAAAGACAAAGAAAAAGATCATGAAAAGAGCTGCTATCACCCGATCGATCGGATTGCTATTCATTCTTATTATCTGTTCCTTTTCAGCATTTTCCCAGGAAGGCCCGTTAAGAGTGGGTGCTGCCCGTGTCGATGTTTCAGCCCTGGCACAGGCAACAATAGTACCCTCGTCGGGGAAATATGCACACGAGAATCTGTTTGTCCGTGCCATTGTAATGGATAATGGCGCGACCCGTGCAGCATTGATTTCAATTGACGGAAATATCAGGTCGGATTATGGGAAAATTTCAGGATTAATTTCTGAGGAACTGGACTGCCCGGTTGAGAACATCCTTTTGTCATCAACACATTCGCACAGTGCAGCTCTTTCCGGTTCCGACGAAAACGCAATAATGGAAGCAGTACGGAAGGCCAGGGCAGCATTGAAGCCTGCGCAGGTAGGTTTCGGCGAGGGCAAAGCCTTTCTGAATGTGAACAGGGATGCAATTGACAAGGAAACCAGGAGGTGGACGCAGGCAGCCAATCCTGATGGGTCCTCTGATAAGACTGTTGCCGTTTTGCTGTTCACAGATCTGCAGGGCAACCCGATTGCCGGTTATATGAATTATGCCATGCATCCCGTCAACGGTTATGTAACCGGGATACGGTCTGCAGACTTTCCGGGTGCCGCCTGCCGTCATATTGAACAGTCGTTCGGTGACACGATGGTAATGATGTTCACCCAGGGTGCATCCGGAGATCAGAATCCTCTCTGGTTAAGACCCGGGACCAACGTCATTGCATCAAGGAGCGGTACAGAGATAACCGGGTATGAGATGACCAGGGAGATAATTGAGTCGCCCCTCCGCGATTACCAGATAGCTCAGAGAAGGGGACTCTCGCTGGAAGGCATGACGGAGCCCGGGCCGCCTTCAGCTGAATCAGTTGATGTATTGAACCGGTGGATCGATGCCCTGGGCATGATACTCGGGGAGGAGGCCATACGGGTGATGTCCGGTATCAGCAATTTCCAGGGCAGTGTAAAGATCAGCGGAGCAAGGAAGATCCTCACGATGCCGGGACGAGTCAATACGAATAAGGCAGGAGAATTCAGGGGAGAGCCCGGTGTTTTTGAAGAGGGGCCTGATGTGAATGTAGGTATCGGCGTTCTTGGGATAGGTGACATTGCCCTGGCAAATATCAGTGCAGAGATTTACAACGTCTTTGCGCAAAAGATCAAGGCATCATCGCCACTGTCAAAGACCGTTTTTGTAACTCTGACAAACGGAGGCTCCAACAGCGGGTACATTGTAGATGACGCGTCGTACAGAAAAAATACCTTCCAGGTATTAGGCAACAAGATTCAACCCGGCCATGCTGAAGTAGAGATTGTCGACAGTATTGCAAAACTCATTGAAGCGCATGTAGCTTATTAGGGTTCGCTCGCCGGAGCCACAATGAGCTAAGGTTGCTGGTACTCTGTCAAGAGGCAGCCGTCATGGCTGTGGCAACAGCCGTCCTGGCCAAGGCCGTGGAGGGAGCCTTCAGGGTCATGGCTGTGGCGGCATCCGTAATGACCATGCCCGCGAAGGAGCGTGTCTTTTGTCTTTAATAGTATGCTGTTCACAACTTCCTCTCCCACACCTTTATAATCTAGAATTATTTTGTTTAATTTTGGTTCAACTGTTCTGAGTCACTGGAGAGAATTGAAGGGTTAACGGAGTGTATAAGCTTATCTTTTGTTATCTTATGACAATAGGCCATTATGGTCAATATATAATGCCTGTTTTAAAAAATATTGAGTATAAAAACTAAACCTTAAAAACTACATCATGAATTATAATAAAGACAAAATGTACATCTATAAATGTGTTGGGTGCAAGGCTTAACCCTAGATATCCAGAATATTTACTCTTCAAGGTTAATTTTTAACCATAGATACTTTAGTTATTTAGTTCACTTATAGCTCATACTACTAACCCGTTACTTAAAATTTACCA
>CALMRD010000219.1 GCA_937871625.1 uncultured Bacteroidales bacterium
AAGGACCGAATTCATGAAGATGATTTTTCAGATAACATCACCGGAAACCGGCAAGGTTCTGATCAGGCGCCGGAAGATCGCAAAGGCGTTACGATGGTGGCTAAGGGAGAACGGGATAGTTTTCGACTACAGGTACTATATGGCTTAATAGAAAAACAGAGCAAGAAGATATGAATACTGAGCCCATGGGAAACAACACAAACGAATTCAGCGACAGGCAGGCAGGTCTGAATTCCCGGATGAGCAGCTCACGGTTGATGAAGCTAAATCATCTTTTTGCGGAGCTCAACGCTGAGGTCCGGCAGGACCTGATCAGGTATCTTGAGGAGATGGAGCCGGTCAATGAGTCCAGTATACTTGTGATCCCTTCATCGCGACATTATTTCTTTGATGCTGAGGATATGAAGGGAGTAAAGACGGTTGTTAATCTCAAACAACTGAACTATGTAAGGGAGATAAGGGATTTTTTGCATAATGTATCAAAGATGCTTCCCAATCAAAGCCATTTTGTGGGTTGCTTTATTGACAACAGGACACAGAACGGTTTTGCCGACAAGTACAGTAATCTGCCAAGGAATCTTTCGGAGAAGGCGGAGGCCTATGAGAATGGTATAGAATCGAGGATCCCGTTCATCAACAGGATGTACAGCTTCATTGATCTTAAAACCAACAGGTATCTTACAAAGAAGACCGTCTCAAACCTGCTTGAGGAGTGCAGCCTCCAGCTTGTCGGCATGACTGAGATAAACGGACTTACATATTTCCGGTCAAAAAAGAGGTCAGCACAGATCGGGCTGATTGCATAGCATCTTAATCAGTTGAAATGAAACAGAAATAACATACACAATATTTTTTAAGAACAAAAAAAGGCTGAGATGAAAAAACTAGTTTACTTTTTTGCAGCGATAGTAATGATCGCGGCGCTTGGGTCCTGCGAGCAGGATGAAAGCGAGATTGTACTTAAGAAGGGCGATGCCTCGGCATCTGCCACACCGGTTCCCAGCGATAATATGCAGGTGACACCTGTTATTATCCCTGGAGCAAATAAAGGAGGTAACAGAACATGTGCCGAAGTGGCTGCGGCATTTTCACTGCCGGCCGACTATTTCCTCTGTGGCGATAAGGTCGATTATTATGACGGAGTCTTTTCGGGTAATTTTCCTGATGGTCTACTCGTCGATGTAACCCACGGGAAATATGTTGATTTTGAGCTGGAGGGGCCGATAATGATCGGGGACAAATACTATGTTGTCGGTGCAGTTATTGTCAAGGGAGGAAATGCAGCAAATGTCTATTTCTATCCGGGTGGCACCCTGGGTGACAGCGGACTGACTGCACCTGTAAATGCTTCCGGAAAGGCGGCAGGATTAAGTAACCTGACTTTCTGCCTCGTGGAAAAAGTACCGGAACTGGTAATTGCCCTTAAGACTTACCTGGCAACACCGATACCAGGTGACTCATGGACATATGACCGTTACGGCTGGGCAGTGAGCGGAGGACTTGGAGTCGATCTCACACCGGGAACGCTTCACATGGGATACAACTATTACATATACGGCATGGAGAACAAATTTGACCTTGTCGAGGCAATGCTGCCTGCCATAGTAGGCCCGATCGGCACCATAAAAGCCAGGGACTATTTTGATGGGGATGTTCACTACCTTGAGGTTGTGATTGATATCAACAGGGACAGGGACCTGGTGTTTGATGATACATATCTTTACGTTGGGTCCTACGAGGGTTACGAGGGAAGATATTACGATACGTTCCCCTACAAGGCAATTGATAACATCGTTTCACAGAGGGTGTTCAAAATCGACCTGGCTGGCCTTCAGTATTAGACGGGTCCAGGGCAGAATAGCGAGGTAATAGATTGAAGATAGAGGTCAGCCGTTTTATGGCTGACCTCTATCTTTTAATAAAACCCGTATAAAAGCGGATAAAACGGAGGCAGCCCCCACTTTTCTGTACCTGTGAGGGCTGCCTCTCAAAATTAAAAAGGACCTTCGGAATTATAAAGTAACACAATATTACGGAGTTGGCAATGGAGCAACAGGCTGGATTTGATTAAAATATGCTATCGGATGATCAATGTATGAATGCTGGTGACAGAAGAAATTCCCGATAGTTACAGATGGTTATTAAATAACTTTCATAGCCTCACTAATTCTTAATTTTAGTAATACATCCCATCGCATCCATAAAAAAAGAGTTCTGCTTCTGCAGAACTCTTCCCTGGTTGGCG
>CALMRD010000220.1 GCA_937871625.1 uncultured Bacteroidales bacterium
ATATTGAAATGCCAGTCGGTCAGCGGGCAGTATCCGGGAACACCGACAATCAGTCCCAGGAAGAGCCATGAACTTCCGGTCAGAGCCAGGGTGATGAGGTTTGCCGCTCTGGTCTTCTTCCATATCCACCCGACTATATTGAAGAGTGTCAGGGAGGTATGGAAAATGACGAAGAAGATATCAAGTATCCGTAAGCCCGCCATAAACGCATGGTTGTTTAATTATTCAGGTGGTTGCAATGATAGTTGCAGGTCGCCTCTCCGCCACAATGATCCACAATATAACGATGCTTATCACCGCCGCAAAGAAGCACCATACAGATGTCAGGTACTCCTTGAAAAAGATGCCGGTTATAAGGCAGGAGATGGCCATCAGGACGCCGAGGATCCACATCCGCCTTACGCTGGAAAGAAAGAGAGGTATGAGCGTGGCAGCCAGGTAGGCAGCGAAGGCCGACGTGGCAAAGGTCCTGGGAAAGTCGCCCACATACTTTATATGATGATGGGAGATCATAGGTTCGATATCATAGAAGAGCAGCCTGCTGCCGTAGTAAAGTGAGGTGAGAAGGCCTACCCCGACAAAGAGGAGGAGCAGCCTCTTCATACGCTTCTCTCTCTCCATCAGGTATACTGCCGTTGGCACCATCACAGGCCAGATCACCACCGCCGCCAGGAGAAAGATGAAGGCTGAGATGCTGAGCATCAGCTCGTGACCTGACGACTGCAATGCCACCCATACAAAACCTTCGGATATCTGTTGTACGCCAAAGATCAGAGGCATGGAGGCGAAGAGTCTCCCTGACGGTTTCCTGTTCTTTGTGACAGTCAGAACCCCAATAGCTGTTATTACGGCGCCACCGGCAAAGCTTGCTCCTGCTGAAAAACACATGATTTGACCTCCATTTCAGGGTACAAATTAATCTTTTTTACTATTTCATGGTATCTTGCTCACTGAAAAGAAGACCACTCATGAAGAAAAAGAGAATCCTATTTGCATTACTGCTTATCCTCTGCCCCATTCTGCTTCAGGGTCAGAGCGACTGCTTCAGTTTCGCGCTGGTGACCGACACCCACATCGGAGGTGCAACCGCCGGGGAGGATCTCAGGAGCACGGTCCGTGACATTAACGGCATCGATTCTCTGGCATTTGTAATTGTGTCTGGCGATGTTACCGAGTTCGGCTCTGACAGCGAGTTGCTGCTGGCAAAAGCCATTCTCGACAGCCTTAATAAACCCTGGTATATTATCCCCGGCAACCATGACACCAAGTGGTCGGAAAGCGGCGCCAACAGCTTCCGGGTGGTATTCGGCGATGAGGCCTTCGCCTTCAGATACGGCAAATGGCTCTTCCTGGGTACCAACTCGGGTCCCAACATGCGCATGGGTCCGGGTCAGATACCGCGTGAAAACATCGTATGGCTGGACTCTGTGCTGAGTGTGCCTGAGAACAGGGAGATGAGGATCGTCTCCGTTAATCACTATCCTCTCGACGAGGGGCTCAACAACTGGTATGAGCTCACCGACCGGCTGAGGCAGCTTGACACGAGGCTGGCGCTCTGCGGTCACGGCCACACCAACAGGGTGATGAGCTTCGAGGGAATACCTGCGCTCATGTGTCGATCCAACCTGCGCGCCAGGGCTGAGACCGGTGGATATAACATCATAACCGTCATGGGAGACACGCTGCTGACGGCAGCAGTCCGTCATCCCGGAACAGCCACCATGCCGGCGTGGGCCATAGTTCAGCTGGTCAGGCATGACTTCGCCGCTGACACCACGACATGGCCCAGGCCCGATTACTCCATGAACAAGACTTACCCGGAGGTGAGAGAGGTTTGGCGCATACAGGAGAAGAGCGACATAGGTGCGGGAGCAGTTGCAACAGGCAGGTATGTCATTATCACCAATACCGGAGGGGAGATAAAAGCTCTGGATATCAGAGACGGCAGGGAGAGATGGAAGGTTTCCACCGGGGCCAAGATATACAGCACACCGGCAACAGACGGCAGGAGTGTTATCGCCGTATCATCTGACGGCATGGTGCGGGCACTGTCACTGAAGAGAGGCAGGCTGCTGTGGAGTTTTGACATGAGGCAACCCTCGGTGGCATCACCGGTGACTGACGGAAAACGGGTATACATCTCAGGGTCATCAGGGAAATGCTACGCCCTGGATATCCACGACGGGACTGTCATCTGGAGCAACGCGATGATAGACGGGTTTGTTGAGACGATACCTCTCATCTACAGGGGCATGCTGATCTTCGGCACCTGGAATAACCACCTCTATGCCCTCGACACAGGCAGTGGTGACCTGTTATGGGACTGGCACAACGGATACAGCAACAGGATGCTTTCGCCGGCAGCATGTGTGCCGGCAGCCGTCGGCGGAAGGGTCTTTGTTGTGGCCCCCGACAGGAAGATGGCCTGCCTGGATGCATCAACCGGACAGCTGCTCTGGCATTCAGACCTTGGCGCCATAGCTGTCAGG
>CALMRD010000221.1 GCA_937871625.1 uncultured Bacteroidales bacterium
GAGTCTCTTTTCCACCCCTCCATCCTGATGACATGCAGCTCGCATTCGGGCAGATGCTTCTCCCTGATCCACATGGCCATCTCGCCCATGGTCATCCGGTGGCACAGAGGTATGGAGGCCCCCCCCACGAAGGTGAAGTACTCCTCCTGCAGCACCGGTCCGTCAGCCTGCACCCTGCCAATGGGGTTAGGCCTGTCGAGTAAATATACAGGTATACCTGCCTCCGCACATGCCTCCATGCAAAGTTTGACAGTCCATATGTATGTGTAGAGCCTGGCCCCGACATCCTGCAGGTCAATCACAAAAGCCTCAAGTCCCTCAAGCATCCGTGGTGTCGGCTTGCGGTGTTCACCATACAGGCTCCATACAGGAATACCCAGAATGGGGTCGGTAGTGCTTTCCCACTCAATCATGTTGTCCTGCGTCTGTCCGGAGATGCCGTGCTGCGGACCGAAGAGTGCGGCCAGCGTGCTACCGCTGCCGCTGTGGAAGACTTCAGTGATAAACCTGAAATCGGAGGTGATACTTGACGAGTGGCAAAGAATGCCGATTCGCCTGTCGCGCAGCCCTGACGGCATGCGTTGTGATAGGACGTCGAGTCCTGATAATACCTTCATAACTCTGCAAAAATAATCAAAAGCGCCATGGCTGCAAGGAGGGCATCGTCCCGGCATTTAAATAAATCGGTATCTTTGCAGCCACCTTGTGGTGATATTTGTTATACAGTAAAAAAAACAACATGATTAAGTTCTTGAGTCTTCTGATTATAATTGGTTTTTCATCCATTCGTATGAATGCCCAGGAGAGGATCTCCAGGTATAGGCCCTCTGTTGATCCTGACAGAATCATCCTGAACATCAGCGGGGAGGCAACTACCTCAATGGCAGTTACCTGGAGGACCGATACCACTGTTATTGAATCCGTTGCACAGTTAGCTCCGAATCTGCCCACCGTGCGCCTGGCTGACAGTGCTGTGACGGTTACCGGCACATACACAGATGTGGCCGGAGACGGATTTGTGTCAAGATACCACTCGGTCAACTTCACCGGTCTCACACCTGACAAAGAGTACGCCTACAGAGTCGGATCAGGTGCCAATGCAAGCGAGTGGTTCACCTTTGAAACTGCCTCAGCCGCACCTGAACCGTTGACATTTATATATTTCGGCGATTCGCAGGGTAGCAGCTCCCTGTATGCCAGGGTGTTACGACAAGCCTACCGATCAGCTCCAGATGCTTCACTAATGATATTTTCCGGGGATCTTGTCGACGGTGGTTCGGGCGGCATCCCACATGATGAGGAGTGGGGTGTCTGGCATGCAGCTGGCGGATTCATCCATGCTGAGGTACCAGTGTTGCCGACACCCGGCAATCATGAGCATTATGATCCTGCAGTGAGGGGCAAACGTGACCTCAACAGCTATTGGAGGCCAGGCTTTACACTTCCGGAGAACGGGCCTGAAGGACTCGAGGAGACAGCTTATTATGTAGACTATCAGGGTGTGAGGTTCATCTTTCTGAACTCCGATGAGATGATGAGGAACGAAACGCATGCAGAGAGCCAGACACTCTGGCTGGAGGGAGTGCTGAAAGAAAATCCGTGCAAATGGACTGTCATGACTTTTCATCATCCGCTCTACTCCACATCTGCAAGGAGGGACAACACAACCATAAGGGAACGTCTTAAGCCTCTCATTGACCGATATAAAGTTGACCTCGTGCTGACAGGTCATGATCATACCTATGCACGGGGTCATGTGATGCCTGACGGGTTGGAAAAAAAGGGCAGAAGAGCCGGAACGGTATATGTTGTCTCTGTCAGCGGTGCAAAGCAATATCAGCAGGATGCAACTCAATGGTGGGACAGGGGCATGACCTTCACCCAGACCTGGCAGGAAATTACAGTTGACGGCAATGAGCTGACATATAATGCATATGACGCCTCAGGCTCCCTGGCGGATCATTTTACGCTTAAGAAGAAAAAGGATGACACCAACCTTTTTAAAAGCACTGTAGCGACAGAAATCCACTAATATCAACAGACCATGAAACATTCATCATATATTTTTGTCCTGCTTCTTGCTGCCCTGCTGACAGTCTCATGTCAGCAGAAGACTGATAATATTGAGATCTATGCCACGACAGACCTCCACGGGATGCTGTTGCCGTTTGACAATACAGAAGGATTACCGACCGGGCGTTCCCTGGCCAACGTGGCTTCGGTTGTCAGAAGTAAGGGAAGCACAAATATTGTACTACTGGACAACGGAGATATTCTGCAGGGTGACCCGCTGGCCTACTATTACAACTTCATAGACACCACCCGTGAGCATGTTGTTGCTGACATACTTAACCATCTGGGCTATGATGCAGCTACCGTCGGCAATCATGATATTGAAGCCGGACATGCAGTTTACGACCGGGTCAGGAGGCAGTACAACTTTCCGCTTCTTGCCGCCAATGCCGTTCATACCGAAAGCGGGGAGCCTTACTTTGAGCCTTACACTATCATCAGGAAGAGAGGAGTGAAGATCGCGGTATTCGGCCTGATAACTCCCTCAGTGCCCCGATGGCTGCCGGAATCACTCTATGAGGGAATCAGGTTTGAGAATATGGTGGAGACCGCTGCAAGATGGATGCCTCTTATCAAAAGTGAGAATCCTGACGTAATTGTGGGGCTCTTTCATTCGGGCATGGGCGATGAGGACGATACCGGTGAAGATGAGAACAGCACTGTGGCGGTAGCGGTCAATGTTCCGGGTTTTGATGTAATATTCTGCGGCCATGATCACAGGCAGGATGTCACGGAGGTAACAAGCGTAAACGGCGAACGCGTACTTATTCTTGACGGTGGCAGCAGGGCGGAGGCTCTTATGAATGCAACCGTATCATTCAGCAAAAATTCCGATGGCACAGTTGAAAAGAAGATCTCGGGCAAAGTTATTCCAATGGACGACCTGCCTGAGTCGCTGGCTTTCATAAAGAGATACAGTAAGGTATCCGACAGTCTAAAGGCTTATACCTCGGAGGTGATTGGAAATTCCACCTCATCTTTTGGTACCCGTGACGCGTTTTTCGGACCCTCGGCCTTCGTAGACCTCATACATCGCATGCAGCTTGACATCAGCGGTGCGGACATATCATTTGCAGCACCGCTCTCATTTGACCAGAGCATAAGCGAAGGGGAGCTCAGGATACGGGACATGTTCCGCCTCTACCGGTTCGAAAATTTCCTGTACACCGTCACCATGACGGGAGGTGAGATTGACAGGCACCTTGAGCATGCTGCCGGACTCTGGTTTGACACTATGGACGATGCTGGTGACTATATGCTCCGATATCGGTACGACGACAATGGGAAACCGGTAATGATCAACGGGACTGTACGTTTGAGAAATCCATCCTACAACTTTGATTCGGCTATGGGTATACGCTATACCATTGATGTAAGCAAACCGCAGGGCGAAAGGGTTTTCATTATATCACTGGAGGACGGAACGCCCTTCAGTCACAGTTCCACCTACAGCGTTGCTGTAAACTCCTACAGGGCCAACGGTGGAGGAGGCCACTTCCCCGCTGCCGGAATAACCAATCGCGAGCTGGACAGGCGAATCGTCAGCGCCACGGAAAGGGATCTGAGGTACTATATGACAGAATGGATAAGAGAGAGAGCTACGATCAGCCCGGAGCCGATCACCGACTGGAAGATAATACCGGAAGAGTGGGCTTCGGAAGCGGATGACAGAGAGATGAAGCTGCTTTTTGGTGACAATTGATATCAGACACAAACGATGAAATTCCTGAAAAGATCACTGTTCTATGAGTTCGTCAGGCTCCTCTTCCCGGCTAAAAAAGAGCGATGAAGCTGCAGAGTAAAGAGAGTGATGGTCGTAGCCTCCCGGTGGTGGAGGAGTTCTACTCTGTGCAGGGTGAAGGATGGAATACCGGCAGGGCTGCATACTTCATCAGGATAGGCGGGTGCGACCTCTGCTGCAGCTGGTGTGATACAAAATATGCCTGGGATGCAGAGCTGCATCCCCTGGTGTCCGTCAGCGAGATTGCAGGCCGGGTCCTGGAATCAGGCGCAGACTCTGTTGTTGTCACCGGCGGCGAACCACTGATGTGGAACCTTGATCCTCTCTGTGACCTCCTGAGGGATAAGGGTATAAAAACCTATCTTGAAACATCGGGTGCACATCCCCTGACAGGCAGGTGGGACTGGATAACACTCTCACCCAAGTGCGGGACGCCCCCGTTGCAGGAGGTATGGTCGATGGCTGATGAGCTTAAGGTTGTTATCACCGATGGCACTGATTTTGAGAGAGCAGAGGAGTACAGCACCATGGTGAGCCCGCAGTGCAAGCTCATGCTGCAGCCAGAGTGGAGCCGCTATGGGGAGATGATATCAGCCATAACCGGCTATGTGAAGAAAAACAGCAGATGGATGGTTTCAATACAGGCACATAAATTCATGCATATTCCCTGAATGAGTACAAGAATCCTCATACTTACCCTGCTTATGGTTTTTCTCAGCCAGTGCAGTGTTACCGGCCAGAGTTTCCACACACGCTCAAACAGGGCTTTGCGCCTGTATGACACCGGAAAGAGGGACTATGACCTTCTGTACTATGACCGTGCCGAGCAGAACCTCAGGCTGGCAGCAGAGGAAGATGACGGCTTTTATGAGGCGCACCTTCTGCTGGGGCAGCTCTACAGTGACACAGGTCAATGGGAGAAGTCGGTGAGACACTATCGAAGGGCCATTGAGCTTGACTCCCTCTATTTTCCCCCGGCTCTTTACAGCCTGGGAAGGGCGGAGATGCGCATCGGGCAGTACAGGGAGGCCAAGGCTCACCTGGAGGCATACCTTAACCAGCCAAAGACCACCTCCAAGCTGCGGATCGATGCTGAAAAGCTGGTCGCTGACTGTCTTTTCGCACTCTCATTTCCGGGTTCGCTCTTTAAGGTTGAGCCTGTCAGCGTCGGTGATTCGGTCAACACTGCACTTGATGAGTACTGGCCCAGCCTGACGGGCGACGGCCAGGAGCTGATCTTCACAAGAGAGGTGAGAAGGGCATCAGGTTACGGCAGGGACAGGCAGGAGGATTTTTATATCAGCAGGTGGAACAACAATGGGCACTGGGGAGTGGCACGCAACGCCGGTGCGCCTCTCAATACGGCGGGAAACGAAGGCGCCCAGTCCATTTCCGCCGACGGAAGATCTATGTTTTTTACTGCCTGTGACCGAAAGGACGGCTATGGCAGGTGCGACATATACCATTCGGTTTATGACGGCACCAGGTGGTCACCCGGAGTGAACCTGGGCACCCCGGTCAATACAACCTACTGGGAGTCGCAGCCCTCAATCAGCGCCAACGGCCGCATGCTTTTCTTTGTCAGCAACAGGCCCGGTGGAATGGGAGGGATGGATATCTGGTACTCTCTCCGGAGCAGCGACGGAACATGGCAAAAACCGGTCAACCCCGGCAAAATTATTAACACCGCCGGCGACGAATTCTCTCCATTCATCTATTTCAACGGCAGGACACTCTACTTTTCATCCAACGGGCGGCAGTCGTTCGGAGGACATGATATCTATACCACAACCCTGAATCAAGACTCCACCTGGACAGATCCGGTCAACCTCGGACCGGCAGTGAACTCGCCTGCCGATGAGACAGGGCTGGTGATAGAGTCCTCAGGGGAACGCGCATTCTTCTCATCGGTGCGCGACCCGAAAATGGGCAAGGATATTTTCTACATAGATCTTCCAGGGGAGATTCAGCCCGAGCCGGTATCCTACTTCAGGGGAACGGTCATCGACAAGGAGGACGGACGTCCGATTACTGCAAGGTATGAACTGACAGACCTCACCGGAGGTATAGGCGTGATATCATCAATGACCGACAACAGTGGAGGATTCCTTGTTTGCCTGCCCGGAGGATCGAGTTACGGCCTCAATGTGACGGCTGACGGATATATGATATTCTCTGAGAACTTCAATTTTGAAGAGGGCTATTCTTCTGCTGAACCGTACCGTAAGACAATAAGACTTAATAAGGTACGTGAAGGTGAACTTATGAGGATGTTCAATGTCTTCTATGACACGGATTCATGGGAGTTGCTTGAAGCATCAATGCCCGAGCTGGAGATGCTCCTCCGGTTCCTGACCGTAAACCATACCGTTGTTGTCGAGATAGGTGGCCATACTGATTCCGACGGTACGGAAGAACATAACCAGCGTCTGTCGGAGAGGCGTGCAGGGTCGGTTAGAGAGTTCCTGGTAAAGAGAGGCATCGCCCCTGAAAGGATATTCTGGCACGGTTACGGAGAGACCACTCCAATAGCTGACAATATCACTCCTGCGGGCAAGAGGCAGAACAGACGGACGGAGATCAGGATACTATCAGAAGGTACAGTCAAATAAGGAGGGTGACATTGCAAGTCACCCTCCTCCCTTCCTTCATCAAGCAGACAGTTGTAGTGCCTCAGAAAATCAGATCGCAATCTTCTTTTCTGAAGAAGTACCGGTTATCATTTTTATTCCGGAACATTCCCTGACGGGCAGAGAGACAAACACCGATGTTCCTCCGGCATCATTGGTCTCAACCCTGATTTTGCCCCCCAGTGTTAAAATAAGAATTCTGGCCAGGATTAAATTCATAGCGGAATAGGTATCCTGACTTTCGGAATATTGGATTTCAGGATTGTCGGAAAGCAGCATGTGACTGCTGATAGGGAAACCCTGGCCAGAATCTTTGACATAGAATGTGATTATCTCGTCATTGTATGTGCAGCCGATTTTTATGAACCCTGAAGAGGTGTTGTCGAGCGCATTTCTGAAGAGATTATTCATTAAACGGATGGTACGTGAAGTGTCCATCCTTATCATCAGTTTTTCGGAGAGATTATCCTCCTGAATGAGTACTATGTGGTCCTTCTCTCTCTTTCTCATTAAAACCCTGAAATCAGAGGCGAGAGATTCGAACAGCCTCACGGCATCAGTCTCCCTGGCATCCTCCTTTGAAGAGCCGGACTCAAGAACGGCAGTGTCAAAGAAGTTTTCAAACAGTCCGATCAACTGTTCACAAGAAGTAATTATCTGTTCGGAGAACTCACGTTTTTCTCCATCGGTAAAATTGGAATTGTTCAGCAAATAGGAGAATGCCACTATAGAGTTCATCTGCGTCCTCACTTCGTGTGAGACGCCGGCAAGTAGCTGTGGCTTGTAAATCATTTGTTTCATCTTTTCCTCCTCTTTCGTCCCGGTCACCACTCTGTTACTGTAAACACTATTGCGAAGCAATTCGAACATAGGCGTATCAATGAGGTTATCTCACACTTATCTGATTCTTTTCACTAGCCTGGCAGCCTGACGGCTGTACCTGCTTCTGGAGCCTGCAATAGCCTCCATCTGGCTCACGGCTTTTTCACTGTTCCCGGTCATCATGTAGCAGAGGCCCAGATACCATGCTGCGTCTTCCAGGTAGAGGTTGTCATTGTGCTCAATCACCTTTGTAAATGATCCGCTGGCAACAGGATAGTTGCTCGTCTCCATATTGGCCATGCCGTGCATGAAGACAGACTCCATGTTGCCGCTTTCGTTTGCAATGACCTGTTCGAGATACCCGATAGCCTTATCGTACTCTTTGGCGGAATATGATGCTATAGCATTCTCCATCAAAAGGTTACCGGCGCTGGCGACAGACCTTGATGCTCCCGGAGATTCATACCTTTCATAGTATGAGGTATAAAGCTTTTCCGGTGACGGACCAGGTCTCAGGGTAAAGTAAAGCGCCGAAGATACAGCTGCAGCGATCAGCAGTGCGGCAGCATACCGGGTAGTCTTTGCCGCAGCCTTGCGAAGGCCCCCTGCGGAACGTCTCCTCATCTCAACGGCATTGAGTTTTGCCCTCAGATCAAGGATCTCCCTGTCAGCCAGTATTTCATCGGTCCTGCGCCTGAGTTTAACCTCCCTCGCCAGACCAGGGTCTCTTTTCATCTCCCTGTTGAGCCATGCCTTCTCGGCATTGCAGGCATTGCCGCTCAGGAAGTTCTCAATCGTGTTGTTGACATTGATTGTCTTCATCTCTCATTTATATTATTTCACACTCATAATAAACTACTGTTCACATAGTCATTTTCCCCATGCCACTGTTTCCCCTCCGGGCGTTACCGACAACATACTCAGATGCAGTCTCAGGGCATAAGGCACCCAGCCGGAGGCAGGAACACCTTAATAGTATGTTAACATTCCGGCCGGACGGGCCGGCTCTTTATGCAATATCAGATCTCTATGATAATGGGAGGTCTGGTGGGATTGCCGTCAGCAATCCCCTGACGTCCGTTTCCTCCGCGAACATTAATCATCTCTTCATTTGAAAGAACAAAATCGGCCAGGTTTTCAATCTTCAGGGTTTTCATTTTGATGTAGTTTTTTTATTATTTGTCTTGTCTGATGTTTTGTCTATACTGTACATGTCGGAAGAGTGTCATTTGTGACACAAAAAATGCATCTTTTTTTCAAAAAAAATACAATAAATTGATTGTCAGGGCGATATACTAAGAGGATATCGTGGTTCACGATATCACTATGTTTTATACTTTTACCCCGGGAAGAAAGAAGAACCGCAAGAATGAGTTTGAGACTACACATGCTCACCCTGTCATTACTGATATTTACCTTTTTTGCCGGGCTCCCGGCTCGGGGTATTGATGCCGGTAACTGGCAGGATGGAGGGGAGTCGGCACAACGTGATTCAATTTCGATGAGGCTTGCCATTTTGAATGACGAGCTTGCCGGGTACATATCCGTGGATCCGGGTCCGGAACAGAGGTCAGTAACTGCCGGAAGAATTGAGGGGTTACTTTCATCAAGTGATGTCACCGACACTCTGCTGCTCTCTGACATATACTATTTCCTGGGGCACCATTATCTTCTGAACAACAGGTATGACAGATCGCGTGACAACTTCGCCCTGTCAGCTGAATACCGTGAGGCAGTTGGTTTGTATGACCGCAGGTATGCCCTCAGTATCAGCAATATGGCCATAGCACTCTTCAGAGCCGGTGACTTCAGCCGTGCTTACAGGGAGGGTTTGAAAGGTCTCCAGGCCCGCAGAGCCCTGTCGGAGAGTGACTCGTCATCACTGGCCACCAATTATCTCAACCTGTCAAGTATCTGTCTCGAGATGAATGAACCGGGAAGAGCCATCGGGCTGGCTGAGGCGGGCCTTAGACTGGCAAATATCTATCCGGGCAGTGTGTCGACGGCGGTTACTGCTGATCTTTACCAGGTTATCGGCCTCAGTCTCTACCGCACCTCCGAATATACCAAATCGCTGGTTTATTGTCGCGAATCCCTGAGGCTCTATGATAAGGCAGGAGCCGATAATGTCGTATCCAGATTACTTATACTTAATACCATAGCGCAGTTGCACCGAAGGCTGAATCAGCCACTGGAGGCTGAAGAGCAGTTCAGGAGGGGACTGGCAATAGATGCCGGAAGCAATATACAGGACAAAGCTCTGCTCTACATCAATTACGCTGATCTCCTGGCTGAGACAGGGAGGCCTGAGAAGGGAGAGATGGTGCTGGCCGGCGGCCTTGCGGAGGTGGAAAGAGAGTTCGGTCGTGACAGCCGCGAATACTGCATGATGCTTGTATACAGGGCTGATTTCCTCTACAAAACAACCGGTAATGTCCGAAAGGCACTTGAGATATATGATGACTGTTTTGAATATGCTGACAGGCATCCGTGGGATCATTCCCTTAAGAAGCTAATTACCCTGAATTATGTCGGCACCCTGTTCGATGCCGGAGAGTATGAAAGGGTTCTGGAGGTGAGTCGCGAAACGTGGTTAGCGGCGACGAAAATGCAGGATGAGGGTCTCTCACCCCTGTCATCCTATTCCGAAAATGAGATGGGAGTCCTTATGGCCAGGTATCGTGCCTTCAAGGCCCTTGCTGCCGCCACGGGTAATAGCGATAATCTCAGGGAGGCTGTCACGACAGGCAGGTTGATAGTCTCACTTTATGACCGCCTCAGGCTTGAGATGAGCGAGGAGGAGAGCCGCACCAGGCTCAGCGCTTACTCGCGCGAGGTATACACAGGGATGATTGAGGACTACTGGCATCTCTACGAGCAGGACCTCGATGCCACCTCCCTGGAGGGGATCTTTGAATTTTCCGAGAGAAGCAAGGTGGCGGGCTTCCTTGCCTCGATGAGAGAGCTTAACGCCGCAAAATTCTACCTGCCACCGGACCTTGTTTATCTGGACAACAGCATCAGGGAGAAGACTGGCCTCTACAGGGAGCTCATAGCATCAGAACAACAGAAGGCTGTACCTGACACCCAGCGTATTAAAACCTGGGAAAGTGTCACCTTCTCTCTTCTGAGATCGCGTGATTCCCTGGTAAGGGTCTTTGAGGAGAGGTTTCCCTCTTACTACAACCTTAAATTTCAAAGTAAAGTTGCCACACTCCACGCTGTTCCTGCAGTCATTGGGAGGGGAAGCAATCTCATCAGCTATATACTCACTGATGAGAGGCTGTATATTATTGTCTCGAACAATCGGCATACTGAGGTTATCAGGCGCGAAACCGACACCTCGCTGATCTCCTCGCTGGTCCGTTTCCGGGATATTCTTTCGGCTGTGCCGGCTACCAGCGGTTCCCGTCAGCCCTTCAATGAGTACATGGATCTTGCCTACAAACTTTACAGAGAGTTGCTCGAACCCGCCGTGCCCTATCTTAAGGGTGACAAGATTGTGATCTCACCTGACAACATCCTCTCATATATTCCCTTTGAGACACTGGTAACAGAGGCGTTCCGCAGTCCTGAGCTGTTGTACCGTGAGGTTCCCTTTGCCCTGAAGAGATATCGTTTCTCATACATCTACAGTGTCACTTTCTCTTCAGAGACCATGGGTCGAAGCCGAAGCCTTACCAATAATCTGGCAGCTTTTGCTCCTGATTATAGCGGTATGGAGCTGGATGACAGTCTTCTGACTGCTTACCCTAACCTGAGGGGAGAGATCCGCGATCTGCCCTATGCCCTTCTTGAGGCAGAGGATGCTGTGGACCAGTGCGGGGGCAAAGCCTTCCTGGGAGAGGAGGCCACGGAGGAGGCCTACAAGGCGGAGGCAGGCAGCTATGACATTGTACACCTTGCCATGCACACCCTGGTAGATGATCAGCACCCCCTCTTCTCAAAAATGATCTTCTCCTCATCACCCGTGAGCGGTGAAGACGGAATGCTGAACACCTATGAAGTATACAGTGTCACTCTGAACGCGATGATGGTCGTGCTCAGTTCATGCAATACCGGTAACGGGATGCTGGCCACCGGCGAGGGTATCCTCAGTCTTGCCAGGGGATTTCTATATGCCGGAAGCCGCTCTGTTGTCATGTCGATGTGGGCCGTGGAAGATAACTCGGCATCGGAGGTCATGCGTTCTTTTTACAGGAACATGCGAAGCGGACAGACAAAGAGTACTGCCCTGCGGACTGCCAGGCTGAGGTTTCTCCGGTCTGCTGACCAGACCCGATCTCATCCCTATTTCTGGTCTGCACTCGTGATTTATGGTGATGATACTCCGCTTTGGTACGACAGTATCAGGCTCTATGCTGCCCTGCTCTTCTTCCTGATAGCTGCTGCCGTGCTTCTTGCCATCATTTACAGGGCACCCAGATCCTGATACTCGGGATCGGTCTTGATTATCTCCATCAGGGCTTCCTTGCAGAGATACTTCTTCCGCCGTGCATAGGCTTCGGACTTCATACCCATCTTCCTGGCAATTTCCTCATAACTATGCCCGTCACTGTATAGGTTGAGCACCATCTGGCAATCCTCCTTCAGAAGGGCAAACGATCTTGTGACAATCCGCTCGAGGGTACGCGCATTGGCCTCTTCGGAGTCTGAAGTGTCAGCAATATCGGTCTCCAGGGCGGAGAGACGTGACCTGTACCTTAACTGACTGTTCCAGACGTTCCTGGCGACACCGAAAAAATAGCCCTTCAGATCTGAGGTCAGGATAAAATCATCACCGGTGACCTGCTTGTAGAGTATCACCACACTCTCCTGAAGAACATCATACACATCATCTTCGGAACCGCTGTTCAGTTTCAGGTGATCCCTTATAACCGGATAGTACGCATAATAGAGGTAGGTAAGAATCTTGCTGTCCTGCCTCCTGATCCCATCAATGATGTCACTGTCCGAATACTTTCTGAATAAGCCCAATAAAGAGGTATAATTGGCAAATATAGCATTTCTGGAGCCGAATTAAGAAAAATGGCTGTGCAGCACATTTGTTGCGTGCTGCTCTGCAGGAGTGACAATTATGAATATATTTACACCTTCTTAAACTGTTTCACCGTCCGTTAATGTATCCGTTTGTCAGACAGCATGACGCTATGGACTGCGGTCCTGCCTGCATTGGCATGATAGCCCGGTGGCACGGTAAGCGCATTTCACTGGAGTCGATACGCAAACGTGCCTGGATAACACGTGAAGGCGTATCGCTGCTTGGTCTCAGGTCGGCAGCCGTGAGCATGGGCTTCAGGGCTGAAGGGGTGAAGATCCCTTTTTCAGTGCTCGCCGGTAAGATTCCCCTGCCATGTATAGTGCACTGGGAGCAGAACCATTTTATTGTGGTCAACAGGATAACAGGGAAAAAGGTTTGGGTGAGCGATCCTGCAGTGGGCAGGATGAGTATGAGCAGGGAGGAGTTTCTGCGTGGATGGTCAGTGTCGGAGGATGGAGGAGAGCCCACAGGGACAGCGCTTCTGCTTGAACCGGGGCCTGAGTTTCAGGCTCTGAGGGAGGATCCGCCGCCAGGAAGCGGTTTTACCTTCCTGCTGCCATACCTGAAACCATACCGAAGGCAGATAGCTCTGCTTCTTGCAGGACTTTTGGCAGGCAGCGCCATACAGCTCCTCTTTCCCTTTCTTACGCAGGCAATAATTGACAGGGGTATAGAGGGCAGGGATATCAGGCTTATCTACCTTATACTTGCCGGTCAGCTGGCCTTGACGGCCGGCCGCCTTGCGGTGGAGTTTACCAGGGGGTGGATACTTCTCCACCTTGGGACGAAGCTGAATATCAAGATTGTGTCTGACTTTCTCGCAAGGCTGATGGATCTTCCCATAGCATACTTCGACACCAAAATGAACGGAGACATACTGCAGAGGATAGATGACAACAGTCGCATTGAGAGCTATCTCACCTCCTCAAGTCTTGCGATCCTTTTTTCCTTTTTCAATTTTGTGATATTCGGGGTAGTGCTGGGCATATACAGTCTCGCGGTGCTGCTGGTCTTCCTGGCAGGTACAGGGATGTACATCACCTACGTGACCCTCTTCATGCCTGCCCGTGAACGCCTGGACAACATCAGGTTCAGGCAGATGGCCGATGCCGGCAACAAGATGATAAACATCGTCAACGGAATGCAGGAGATCAAGCTGGCAGGCAATGAGGCTTCCAACAGGCGCGACTGGGAGGCTCATCAGCAGGAGATACACGGGACACGTATCAGGGGCCTCAGGCTGCTGCAGTTTCAGGCTGCCGGCGGTACTTTGATTCATGAGACGGCAAACATCATAATAACAGTTATCTCGGCAACACTGGTCATCAACGGCAGCATGACCCTCGGTATGATGCTGGCTGTGCAGTTCATCACAGGCCAGCTGAACGGTCCCGTGTCACAGATCATCGACTTTATGAAATCCACGCAGGATGCAAGGATAAGCCTGGAGAGGCTCTCGGAGGTACATGCCATGGAGCCGGAGGAGAAACAGGGGGAGGGAGAGCGCCTGCCTGTTCCGGATGGGGTCGGGATCAGCATCGAAAACCTCTCATTCAGGTATGAAGGTCCCGGCTCACCATGGGTTCTGAAAAACCTGTCCCTGGAGATACCTCCCGGGAAGATAACTGCGGTTGTGGGGGAGAGCGGATCGGGCAAGACCACCCTCCTGAAACTGATGATGGGCTTCTACCAGCCTGCCGAAGGCACAATAAGGCTCAACGGCAACCTCCTTGAAGATTACAGCATAACTTCGTTGCGCAGGTCCACGGGTGTGGTGATGCAGGATGGCTATATCTTCCCTGACACTATACTGGGTAACATTGCTCCAGGGGATGATGAGCCCGACATGCCGAAGGTCCGGCGGGCCATTGAGGCAGCAAACCTCAGAACACTGACTGATACCCTCCCTGCAGGTGTCATGACCAGGATAGGACAGGGAGGTCACGGGCTCAGCCAGGGTCAGAAGCAGCGGATACTTATTGCGAGGGTCATCTACCGTGAGCCCTCCCTGCTGCTCCTCGACGAGGCCACCAGTGCCCTTGATGCTTCAAACGAAAGGACGATAGTGGAGAATATGGCCGGCTTCTACCACGGCAGAACGGTGGTGGTGGTAGCCCACAGGCTAAGCACCGTGCGCCATGCCGATATGATAGCAGTACTTGAGAAGGGAGAGCTTTCAGAGTATGGGACACATGATGAGCTTATTCACCTGAAGGGAGCTTATTACAGGCTTATCAGAGACCAGCTTGAACTGGGGAATTAGCCCGCGGGGCTACTTTTTCCCCGAATAGGGTTCATAATCGTCAGGCTGGCCAGTGAGAGTGTTATCTTTCTGTGTTACTCCTCCCGACATACCGCCCTCTTTCTTCTTTCTGGCAGCATAGCGCCGGTAGAGACTAAGTGCAGTGAGCAGCACTATTGCCGTGAAAATGATTATATCTTTCTTGTCCATGATGTTATTACTGAAAAAGAACCCTCAAAGTTAGGGAATTTGGTTTTCCTTTTTAAACGAAGGCCGTATAAATAGCCCGGAGGTTTGAGTTTTACCAATTAATCCATTATTTTCGTGGTTTGAAAAAAACGGGGGATGCCGGATTATTTTTGCCGGCACGACGCACTGAAGAAAAAGGATTGCTGATGACAACTGAAGATCCGAAAAACTCTGTTCATGATGAACAATTCGAAGCTGATGCAAAAGAGCTCGAATCTGCGGGTAAGGAAAATGACAGGAATGGTGAAGAGGCCATACCGGATGAGGATGCCGGAGTGAAGCCCGATGTGGCAGCAGAAGTTACTGATGAAACGGCAGCGGAGGGGGAGGCCCCGGCCCGTGCTGTGGAGGTAGCAGAAGAAGCGGCATCGGAGGGAGAGCTTAAGGCCGCCACTGAGGAGGTGACCCTGGCAGCGCCGGAAGATACCGGTCCAGGCGAAGAATCGGAACCGGAACCGGATGAATCCCCGGTACGGGCTGAGGCAGTAGCTGAGGAAGAGGTGCCGGAGGAGGAAGTCACAGCGGTTGACGAGGAGGTGTCGGAGCAGGCACAACCGGAGAAGAAGACCCCGCAACGGAAGAGTATTCAGGACGATAAGAAGGCAACCGCAGAAGTGGGATCTTCGGATACGGAAGAGACGTCTGGCGAAGAGAGTGTGACGGAGTCAGGGTCGGATGAGGAGGCTGAGCCATCATCAGGGGATAAGAGCATTGGTGATGACCGGGGCGAGCCTGTGGAGGAGGCCAGTGGTGAGGATCATGGCAAAACTGATGACCACAGCAGTGATGAGGAGGTGGCAGAGTTGCCCCCGGTGGATTATAGCGGTTTTTCACGAAAAGAGCTGGTGGAGACGCTGGCACTCATTGTTGAGAACAGGCCTCCTTCAGAGATCAATGATGATGTCGCCAGGATTAAGGAGTTTTTCTATAAAAAGACGAAGGCTGAATTCAATGAGGCGAGACTGAATTATGCCAAGGAGGGCGGCAACATTGATGATTTCAGGCCTGAGCCTGACGAGCTGGAGGTCAGGATCAAATCGATACTTGAGGTATACCGCAACAGGAAAACCGATTTCAACAGGGTACAGGAGAGTGAAAAGCAGGACAATCTGCGCAAGAAGCTCGAGATAATTGAACAGATAAAGGAGCTGGTCAACCGTGAGGAGGCTATAAACAAGACCTTTCAGGAGTTTCGCAATCTGCAGAACGAGTGGCATTCCACAGGGATCGTCCCACAGTCAGCACTCAAAGATCTGTGGGAGAACTATCACCACAGTGTGGAGATCTTCTATGACTATATCAAGATCAACCGTGAGCTCAGGGATCTTGACCTCAAGAAGAACCTGGAGGCAAAGATCAACCTGTGTGAGAAGGCTGAGGAGTTGCTGACGGAGCCAAATGCCGTCACGGCCTTTAAGCTTCTGCAGGAGTATCACGACCAGTGGCGTGAGATAGGCCCGGTGCCTCATGAGAGCAAGAATGATGTCTGGGAGAGGTTCCGTGAGGCAACCTCACAGATCAACAAGAGGCATCATGAATACTTCGAAACTCAGAAGGATGAGCAGAGAAAGAATCTCGAGGCAAAGACAGCCCTCTGTGAAAAGGTAGAGGAGATAGCCGGGAGTGAGATCCTGACCTTTGCCGAATTCAGGGACAAGTCAGATGCCATTATTGAATACCAGAAACAGTGGCGGGCACTTGGATTCGCTCCGAAAAAGCACAACAACAAGATTTACCAGCGATTCAGGACTGCCTGTGACCGTTTCTTCGAGAAGAAGCGTGCCTTTTTTGCCGAGAGCAAGGAGACACAGATGAATAACCTGCAGCTTAAGACGGAGCTATGCATTAAGGCTGAAGCCCTTCAGGAGAGCACGGACTGGAAAGATACATCAGATATGCTCATCGGGCTTCAGAAAGAGTGGAAGGCGGTTGGCCCGGTACCCAGAAAATACTCTGAAAAGATCTGGAAACGCTTCCGGAAGGCATGCGATACCTTCTTTACCCGCAAGTCGGAGTTTCTTGCCGGCAGGGATACCTCCTATGAGGAGAACCTCCAGGCCAAGCTTGCCCTCCTGGAGGAGATCGAGTCATTTGACCCGGGTGATGACAGTAAAGCCGCTTTTGAGAAGCTCAGGGAGTTACAGAAGAGCTGGATGGAGATTGGGTTTGTCCCCATTGACAAAAAAGACGAGATCGCGCGAAGGTACAAGGATGCCCTCAACAATCAATTCGACAGGCTCAAGCTCGATGACGAGGATAAAAACATTCTCAAATACCGCAGCAAGGTAGACAGCGCAAGGTCCAACCCGCGTGCCGCCAGAAAAGTGCGGGCAGAACGTGAGAAGTTCTACAGCAAGATCAAACAACTTGAGAATGATATAGTTCTATGGGAGAACAACATAGGCTTCTTTGCCAAGTCGGTAAACGCTGACAACATGATCAAAGAGGTGGAGGAGAAGATTGCAGAGGCCAAGAGGAACATAAAGATTCTCGAAGAGAAGATGAAGCTCATTGACAGCTCGATTGATGAGTGACCTTCTGTCTCCTGAAACCATGTTAAACAGAAGAAGTGACTGAAGTAAAGTACATTTTTGTGACCGGCGGTGTCACGTCGTCACTGGGCAAGGGCATCATCTCTTCCTCTCTTGCCAAGTTGCTGCAGGCACGCGGCTACAGTGTAACCATACAGAAGCTTGATCCCTACATCAATGTAGACCCCGGGACACTCAATCCCTATGAACACGGTGAGTGTTTTGTAACCGTTGACGGGGCCGAGACAGATCTTGACCTCGGGCATTATGAACGTTTTCTTGACGTTCCCACCTCGCAGGCCAACAATGTAACCACCGGAAGGGTCTACCAGTCGGTGATAAACAAGGAGCGCAAGGGTGACTATCTCGGCAAGACTGTTCAGGTGATACCCCACATCACCGATGAGATCAAGCGCCGCATCAAGCTGGTAGGATCGGGGGGCCGGTACGACATAGTTATAACAGAGATAGGAGGGACGGTAGGTGACATTGAGTCGCTTCCCTATATTGAAGCTGTCAGGCAGCTGAGATGGGAGCAGGGTCAGCATAACTGCATTGTGATACATCTTACCCTGGTGCCATTTCTCCATGCTTCCGGTGAGCTGAAGACCAAGCCAACGCAGCATTCTGTAAAGATGCTTCTTGAAGAGGGTATCCAGCCTGATGTGCTTGTGCTCAGGACAGAGCACAGTCTTACTGAGGATATAAGGAAGAAGGTGGCACTCTTCTGCAATGTTGAGCCTGGTGCCGTAGTGGAGTCAATAGATGTCTCCACCATCTACGAGGTGCCCCTCAGGATGCAGGAGGAGATGCTGGACCTTACAGTGCTTCGCAAGCTGGGAATACCGCCCGGCAATGAGCCGGCTCTTGAGGAGTGGAGGGAGTTCCTCCACAAGCTGAAGAACCCGGTATACAGTGTGAAGATAGCCCTGGTGGGAAAATATGTTGAGCTGGCTGATGCGTATAAGTCGATCTCAGAATCATTCGTCCACGCAGGGGCTGCAAACAATGCTTCAGTGGATCTGTCACTCATTCATTCAGAAGAGATTGAAGAAGGAAATTACACGGAAAAGCTGGCGGGCTATGACGGGATATTGGTTGCTCCGGGCTTTGGGTCGAGGGGCATTGAGGGAAAGATACTCACTGCAAAATATGCCCGCACGAATGATGTTCCTTTCCTGGGCATATGCCTGGGGATGCAGTGTGCGGTGATTGAGTTCGGGCGCAATGTCCTGGGTCTTGACGGTGCACATTCCACGGAGATAAATCCTAAGGCCAGGCATCCGGTCATTGACCTGATGGAGGAGCAGAAGAGTGTGACCGAAAAGGGAGGCACAATGAGGCTTGGCAGCTACAAGTGCGAGATTTTGCATGGCTCTGAATCATGGAAATGCTACAGGAAGGAGGAGATCACGGAACGTCACCGGCACAGGTATGAATTCAACAGCAAATACCTTACCGACTTCAGGAATGCAGGAATGATTCCATGCGGAACAAACCCTGAATCAGGACTCGTGGAGATAATGGAGATACCATCCAACAGGTGGTTTGTGGGTGTTCAGTTTCATCCTGAATACAGCAGCACGGTGCTCAGACCACATCCACTCTTTACCGGGTTCGTAAAAGCATGCATTAAAACCGATAATAAATAATTAACTGGGGACAGATAGACAATGGACAGGAATACAGTAACCGGCATCATTCTCATCTTTGTTATTTTTCTCGGATTCAGCCTGTACAACAATCACAGGACAGGCAAGTTTTTCGAGGCAGAGACAGAATATGCCGACTCTCTATATAATGCCGGCAATTATGATGAGGCACGGGAGGCCTATATAAGAGCCCTGGGTTACAGGCCCAAGGATGAAGAGACAAAAGGAAAGGTAATTGAGCTTAACAGCATGCTGGGGCTCGGTGCTGCAGCCAAGGAAAGTACGGGCATCACTGCACCTCCTGACAGTTCATCACTGACAACAACTGGCGGAGCACAGGAAGAGGCTGACGCTACAGATGCCGGAGCATTTGCACCGGCAGTCGCTGAAAAAAATGAGTTCTACACCATCGAGAATGACCTTATGGTTATTACCCTCTCCTCCAGGGGAGGGAAAGTCTATTCTGTGATGCTGAAAGAATATCAGAGGTATGACTCTCTTCCTGTTGTATTGTTCAACGGCGACTCTACAGTCTTTGGATACAAATTCTTTACTCTTGACAACAAGCCCGTTATCACAGATGCGCTAACATTCGCTCCCCTGAATTATAACGGGCCACTGGTTGCCGGAGAGGAACCGGTCATTCTGACAATGAGGCTGGATGCAGGCAACGGAGCTTACATAGATTATATATATACGGTGAAGCCGGATGATTACATGATCGGGTTTGAAACGAAGTTCAATTCCATGGGATCAGTCATTCCGGCCAATACCACTTCACTGGCACTCGACTGGAAGATGTACATTCCCCAGCAGGAGAAGGGCAGACAGAATGAAGATATGTACACCGGCCTGAAATACAAGGTTTACCAGGAAGGTGTGGTGGATGTAGGGGGAGCAAGACAGAGGCAGAAGAAGGATGTGGTGACTGAAAACCTGATGAGAACTGACTGGATAGCCTACAAGGATCAGTTTTTCTCCTCGGTGATCATTGCCGACGGTTTCTTCCTTAATGCCTCAGTCTCATCAGCAAATGCCGATCCCACCTCCAGATATCTCAGGTTATTTGAATCGGAGATAGGCGTTCCCTATACCCACGGTGACAGCACCTCTGTCAGGATGAGGATGTACTTCGGACCCAACAGCTTCACTCTTCTGAAGAAATATGATCTGCAGATGGAGGAGCTGGTGTTCCTTGGGAGGAATATCATCAGGTGGATCAACCAGTTTGTCATCATTCCGATTTTCAACCTGCTGGACAATTTTATTGTCAACTACGGTCTTATTATTCTCATTCTCACCCTGCTGATCAAGATCGTACTCTTTCCTCTGACTCACAGGTCATTCCTCTCACAGGCCAAGATGCGTGCATTGAAGCCGATGATTGACGAGATAGGGAAAAAGTTCCCCAAAAAGGAAGATGCCATGAAAAAGCAGCAGGCGACGATGGATTTCTACAAGAAGGCCGGGGTAAGTCCCATGGGAGGCTGCCTTCCGATGCTGCTGCAGATGCCCATCCTCTTTGCCATGTTCCGTTTTTTCCCGACATCTATCGAGCTTAGGCAGGAGTCGTTTCTATGGGCGAAGGATCTCTCCACATATGACAGTATTCTTGACCTGCCGTTCACCATCCCGATGTATGGCGACCATGTGAGTCTCTTTACCCTGCTGATGACCCTCTCAACAATTATCTCAACGAAGATTACCAATCCTTCCGGAGGTCAGGAACAGATGCCGGGGATGAAGACCATGATGTACATGATGCCGGTCATGTTCATGCTCATCCTGAATAACTTTTCCGCAGGACTTACCTACTATTATTTCCTTGCCAACGTGATAACCATTATACAGACGCAGGTTTCACGCCGGTTTGTGAATGAGGCCGAGATACTGAAAAAGATAGAGGAGAACAAAAAGAAACCTGTGAAAAAATCAAAGTGGCAGCTGAGGCTTGAGGAGGCACAGAAGCGCAGCGGCTACAAGTTGCCTAAAAAAAAGTAGTGTAAAAAAGTGCTTTGCAGCATTTTTTTAAAAAAACAGGTTTCTAAAACAATTTTTTAAGCTAATTTAGTACTGAATTAGTTCTTTAAATATTTTTTATAATGGGGAAGAAGGTAAAAAACAAAGACATTGCCGCAAGACTAGGTCTTTCGGGCACGTTGGTATCATTGGTGCTGAACAATAAGGCCGATCAGCACGGAATCAAGAAAGAGACACAGGAGCGGGTTCTTGCGGTTGCAAGGCAGATGGGCTATTTCAGCGCAGTCGCCGAGAAGGGTGAGACGGCGCCGCCAGAGGAGAAGCCTGGTATCATCGGAATGATAGTGCCCTCCATGAATGACCCTTTCATTTATGAGATCACTCCATATCTGCAGAAGGCTTTTTCGAGCATAGGACTTGGCTTCTCGGTATTTACCAGGGATCCTGACGACATGCGTTTCAACAGGCTGACTACCTCACTGAAGAAGTTTTTCAGCGGGATGATTCTTGTTGGCAATGCTGCTGAAGACAGTGTGGTGAGGGCACTGAGCAGGGATTCATACCCGATCGTCCTTCTTGAGAAGCGCATGAGAAGGATGAGGGTAAACACCGTATGCACAGACAGGATGGCCGGTGCCTCGCTCATTACAGACCATCTCACCTCTCTCGGGTTGAGGAACCTGCTTATTGTTTCAGGTGAAGATACAGCATCCTACGACAAGGAGATGCTTGATGAGCTGAAGGCTGCCACCAAAAAATCGAAGAATTATGATTCGGTACATTTTACGGTAGCCCGGTTGCCAAAGGCGGGCGAGAAATTTGATTTTGGGTCAATTGAGAATTTTCTCAGGCCACCGCACCGCAGCGATGCTATCATGGTGATCAACTCACCACTTGTATTTCCGCTTTACCAGGCATTACAGGAAAAGAATATCCGCATACCTCAGGATGTTGCTCTGGTATCGATGGAAGACGGCATCGGGTTTGACCTTATAGGCACCCCCGTGACTAGGCTGCGCAGACCTCTCTCCGCAATGTCTCTGAAGGTTGCCAATATTGTCTGGTCAGAAGTGAAAAACCAGGGTAGGAGCAAGTACAAGCGCCAGGTGAACATGTCTCCGGAACTGGTCATCAGGAGCAGCTGCGGCTCTTACGCAAAATAGATTTCAATGAAACGGATCTTCAGGCTGCAGGCGCTGATCGCCATGGCAGTATTGCTCTCTTGCAGCAACAGCAACCTTATTGTCGATAAGTCGCTACTTGATGAGATCGGCAGTGACTACACCGCACGGGCTGAAAAATATTCCTCAACGCGCGGTGATCTCTTCGCCATGGCAGACACCCTCAGTGATGATGACCTGCAGAATACCGTTCAGTTCCTTCTGGCATACATGCCCCTGAGTGACATCTCTGTCGTTGAACCCGAATATGTGCTGGATCATGCCGCTGCCGCCCTTCGCGCCCGTGAGGAGATGCACTGGGGACCGGAGATCCCGGTTGATGTTTTCCTTCACTTTGTCTTGCCGCCAAGAGTCAACAATGAGAACCCGGATAACTTCAGGATAGTCTGTTATGAGGAGCTGAAGGAGCGTGTTACAGGACTTTCCATAGTGGAGGCAGCCCTGGAGATCAACCGATGGTGCCAGGAGAAGGTGTCATACCAGGCTGCTGACTCACGCACCTCTGCTCCGCTGGCTACTATGCTCTCCGCCCGCGGGCGCTGTGGCGAGGAGTCGACCTTCACTGTCTCAGCCCTTCGCACGGTGGGCATTCCGGCACGACAGGTATATACGCCCAGGTGGGCTCATACAGACGACAACCATGCATGGGTGGAGTTCATGGCAGGGGGAGAGTGGCATTACCTCGGGGCCTGCGAACCTGAACCGGTGCCTGACAGAGGCTGGTTCACCGAGCCGGCAAGAAGAGCCATGCTGGTCCATACCAGGGCATTTGGCAGATATAGTGGAAAGGAGAATGTAATAAGGGAAGATCCTCTCTTTGCAGAGCTCAATACGCTCGACAGATATGCTGTGACAAGGGAACTGAGGGTAAGGGTTACTGACAGTGCAGGCATGCCGGTACCGGAGGCTGAGGCGGGTTATATGATATACAACTATGCTGAGTTTTACCCGCTGGCCAGACTGAAGTGCAACAGCTCGGGTGAGTGCTCCCTGACAACGGGGATGGGGTCACTGCTCATCTGGGCAGATGACGGCCACCGCTATGGATTCACGCTGGCCTCACCGGCCGATACAATGACAGTGGTCTCCATATCATCACAACACAGAGAGAATGCGGTCAGCCTCGACATCTCGGTGCCGCCAGCCCTGACACCTCTGCCTGGCATTGACGGGGAACTGGTGCGGCAGAACAACATTGCCGTCAGAAGGGGAGACAGCATCCGAAACGCTTATGTCAGTTCATGGATGAAAGATCTCTCAGTGGAAGAACTGGCTGCCGGAGCAGGGGTTGCTCCTGAAAGGGTAAGGGAGATCCTCACTGCCTCGATGGGTAACTACAGGGCAATTGCTGCCTTCCTCTCTTCATCTGAGGGCAGGGGAGAGCTGGCAATGAAACTGCTTGAAAATATCTCTTCAAAGGACCTGCGCGACACACCGGCGGAGGTGCTCTCAGATCACCTTGTGAATGCACCGGAGCCCGAGCCGGATATTGACACAGAGATATATTACAGGTACCTGCTCTCGCCCCGCATATCCACAGAGATTCTCTCTCCCTACAGGAGTGCCTTAAGGGATATCCCAACCGTAATGGTGGAGAAATTCAGGTCTGATCCTTCCTGCATCACCGGCTGGATTGACAGTGTCGTCACAATCACCGACAGTGAAAACCATTACGGCACTCCTCTCACACCCGGGGGGGTGCTGAGATTGCGACGTGCTGACAGCCATTCCCGCAACATCTTTGCGGTGGCTCTGTCCAGGAGCGCCGGGATCCCCGCCAGGCTGGAACCGGGGACAGGGAGGCCTCAGTACCATGCAGACGGAGTATGGCATGACATGTGGTTTGCTGATGAAGTAAAACCTTCAGGAGCTGCTGGTTACATCACCTTTAGTTCTGACCGTGATGACCCGGCACCTGAATACCACGTTCATTTTTCGCTGGCAAGGATAGATGAGGGAAAATACAGAACCCTCCATTACGGGTACGGAATAAAGGTGAATGAGATCTCAAAACTCATTCCCCTGGATCCCGGAATATATATGCTCACTACCGGCAACAGGGATGAGAACGGTAACGTGCTTGCATCGGTGACCTTTTTTACTCTTGCCCCCGGTGAGGAGAAGACGGTGGCTGTCCGGCTCAGGGAGCTGGAAGAGACATCTGCACCATCGGGCAAAGCGGATCTCACCGGTGAGCTGCGTCTCATCAGCGGCGAGACGCTAACCCCTCTCTCTGTGGCTGAAAAAGGCTTGGTTTTCATATGGATAGAGCCCGGACGTGAGCCTACACGACACATACTGAATGATCTCCCGCGTCTGAAGAGTGAGTTTGATGCCTGGGACGGACAGTTCATCTTTCTCACTGACCCGGAGCGTACTCCGCCAGGATTCAGCACGGATCAGCTCAGCGGCACGCCCGAAAACACACTTTTCGCTGAGGACAGAGACCTTGCATTCATGAGATCGGTGCTTGGTGCCGGCATTGACGGGAGGCCCATGCCTGTGGTTCTCTGCTGCGACAGCGGGGGCAATATCCTCTTCTCGTCGGAGGGCTACCGCATAGGTACCGGGGAACAGATACTCAAAAAGATAAGATAGACCAATATGATGAGAAGAACTTTGCTACTTGCCGTGCTGCCGGCCCTCCTTGCTATCGGATGCAGCTCTCCTTCACTGGATGATGTCACAGTGTGGGTCGATCCTTTTATCGGCACCGCAGCACACGGGCACACCTTTCCGGGTGCCACCATGCCCTTTGGCATGGTGCAGCTCAGTCCTGACAACGGGACCTCCGGCTGGGACTGGTGTTCTGGATATCACTGGTCTGATTCGGCGATCGCCGGTTTCAGCCACACCCATCTGAGCGGCACCGGCATCGGGGACCTGTGTGACATACTGTTCCTCCCGTCGATGCAGGAATTCACCCTGGACCTGCCTGACAGCACCGCATCGCTGGCAAAGATCAACAGGAGCCTCTTCTCTCATGAAGCCGAGCAGGCCAGGCCGGGTTACTATGCTGTAGCGCTGGCTAACGGTGTAAATGCAGAACTTACCGTCACGCCTCGCTGCGGGATACAGAGATACACTGCCGTCGATAACGGGACAATGTATGTTCTTGCAGACATGGGGTTTGCCATCAACTGGGACAGGCCTGCCGCATGCAGCCTGCGATGGGACGGTACTGCCCTGTCAGGCATGCGTATTTCGCAGGGATGGGCTGAGAGGCAGTACCAGTACTTTTATTCTCTCTTCTCCCGCACGCCGGCCTCTGTTATACTGCTTAACGAAGGTACCCCGGCAGGTGACACGACCGTAAGCGGAAAGAACATCGCTGTGCTTCTATCCTTTGACATGAAGCAGGGGGAGGAGCTGCTGATCAGGACAGGCATCTCGGCCGTAGATGAGGCCGGGGCAGCCGGCAACCTCAAGGCTGAAACCTCAGGCTGGGATTTTAATGCTGCTGCCGCAGCCGCCGGACAGGCCTGGCAGAAGAGACTGAACGTTATCAGGGCAGAGTCGTCAGACAGCTCCGTAATGAAGGTATTCTACACCGCTCTCTACCACTCCATGATCGCTCCCTCACTCTATTGCGACAACGACGGCAGGTACAGGGGTACCGATGGTGAAGTGCACAGGACTGAAGGGTTTACCAACTATACCGTATTCTCACTGTGGGATACATACCGTGCTGCGCATCCGCTGTTTACAATCACAGCGCCCGACCTGGTGCCGGATCTCATCAACACCATGCTCACTATCAGGGATCAGCAGGGCAAGCTTCCGGTATGGTCGCTGGTTGGAAATGAGACGAACTGTATGATTGGCTATCATGCCGTGCCGGTGCTGGCTGATGCCGTACACAAAAGAATACCCGGATTTGATTATGGGAGGGCCCTTGATGCAGCCGTACACTCAGCGTCACTCGATTTCCGGGGCCTGAACCATTACAGAAGCTACGGTTATATACCCTCGGAGCTGGAGAATGAATCGGTGGCCAAGACGATGGAATATGCCATTGACGACTGGTGCATCTCACAGATGGCCACGGACCTTGGAGATTCTGACCTTGCAGGTGAGTATCTCTCACGGTCACAAAACTACCGCAACCTGTTTGACACAACAATCCTCTTCGTCCGCGCAAGAATGACTGACGGCAGCTGCCGTCCCGGGTATGATCCGCCCTATTCCCATCATACAAGA
>CALMRD010000222.1 GCA_937871625.1 uncultured Bacteroidales bacterium
CACTTGTCAACCGACCGACTCTTCTGACGCAAAATTCGAGGAATTTACCCCTGGTCGGTGACGAGGTAATGGAGATAGTTGATTCACCCTCGCCAAACGCCGACAGCATACAGACCTGACCCGGCTGATTGCCAAAATTCTCCATGATTTCAGGATCGTCAAACACTACCGTGAAAGTTTTAGTGTCGCCAGCTTCAACGTCAATTTTGGTTATGGTCGCCGGATATGGCGTCAGAGCAGTAGGATTAGGCATTCTGCGCCACCTCCTTCAAGTCGTTGATAATTTTGGTGATGTCGATATTGACCGGGCACTTGATGATGCACCGGCCGCATCCCACGCAGCCGACCATATTATACCGGTCGAGGTGGTACTTAATCTTATGCATGAAGCGGTTGCGAATCCGCTCTTTCCTGGTTGGGCGTGGGTTGTGTCCGCCGGCCTCGAGCGTATATTCCGGGAACATGCAGGAGTCCCAGCAGCGCAGGCGGTCTCCTGTAAAATCGCCTGTGGTGTAGTCGAAAATGTCAAAGCAGTGACAGGTAGGACAAACATAGGTGCATGTCCCGCAGCTGATGCATTTCTTCTGGTCATCACCACTCCAGTAGGCAAGTTCAAAATTATTGTCCATGAGTTCCTTTACACCGGTCAGGTCAACTTTCCTGACGAACTCGCCGGACAGCTTTTTCATCAGCTCTTCCTTGTCATTAGCCAGCTGTGCTGTATCCTGCTTGGCAAAGATCTGGCTATACGCATCTACCAGAGCCTGGCCCTTCTCAGTAACAACCTCTACATAGTATTTGTCACCGATCTCGGTTAACAATAAATCTGAACCTGTTGAGTCACATGGCCCGCCTCCCATTGCATAGCAGAAGCAGGTGCTGAGAACTTTTGTACAGCTCAGACCAATGATTATTGTGTTTTCCCGTTTGCTGGAGTAATATTCGTCCCCAAATTTAACACCTTCGAAAACCGGATCAAATGTTAGAACAGCCTTGATGTCGCAGGGGCGAGCACCGAAGAGTACAGTTTTCTGTGCTTCTTCTGGTTTATTGATCTCCAGGGTGTCACCAGTATACATATAAGAAAATGTTTTTTCATTCTGCGGCAAGAAACATCCTTTAGGAGAAATATCTGAATTATTATAGTCTATCAGTACATCCTGAGCACCGGATACCCTTCTGAACAGAGTCATTGTTTCATCCTTTACCGGCGCGAACAGATTATAGTCCTTCGCTAACTTATCCAGTAATTCAGAAATTTGCCCTTTGTTTACAACTCTTGTTTCCATCTCAGCACCTCCTTTTACATGAACTCCTCAGGATCACCAGGCGAGAATCCTCCCAGGGGCGAGATCAAACCTGGCTCTGTGCCTGGCGTGGGAGAATTAAACAAGTCACCAAGATCTTTGTGAATCTTAACATTCAGCTTACGCAGCGGTATATCCATCGGGCATACCCGATCACATTCACCACAGTCAACGCAGCGCCCGGCTACGTGAAAAGCTCTTGTAATATGAAATGCCGTATTCTCTGAGAGGTTTGTCCTCTTGGAGACCCACATGGGCATCATTTGGTCGAAAACACATACCTCACAGGTGCAGACTGAGCATACATTGCGGCAGGCATAGCAGCGCAGGCAGCGTGTGAACTGTTTGTCCCAGTATGCGCTTTTATCATCGACTGGCAGCTTCTCTAATTCCTGCACTTCAGCAAATCTTTCTTCGTAGTTCTTAACTGGAAGCTCTTTGCCGATTGTGATGTCTGATATGAC
>CALMRD010000223.1 GCA_937871625.1 uncultured Bacteroidales bacterium
GAGCTCTGCAGGTCGGCGGTGGAGGGATAGAAGGCCGTACCTCCATAGCCGGCCATGAAGAAGAGTGCCATCACCACCGGTACTGTTCCAAAGCCCGCATACCATATGGCCTTGTCGGAGCTTTTAAAGAGAGCCAGCCAGAGAGAGATGAGTACCAGCACCACCCCACCTGCAAAGAGTATCAGGGTGAGGGGATGGGTGACAAGGTTATGCAGATAGTGATACTTCACCAGGGTTACCTCACCTGCCGGGGTGGCCATAAATCCCTTTCCGGTAAGTATGACAGCCACGAAGGCGAGGAAGAAGATCAGAAACGGGACGGCATTTCTTGCCAGGGCCTTTCTGATGATGACTGCCAGCTCCGCATCATCGATGGTGTTTGCCAGGTACATCAGTCCCAGCACCCTGGCCAGGAGGAGCACGGCAAAACCGAGCAGCAGGTTGACCGGGTTGATGAGCGCCTCCAGCCCGTGCCATCCCGAGCCCCAGGTGACCCTGTTGAACAGGTCGAGGGTGAAGTCAGACCCGGTAAAGAAGGTTGCCACGGCCACACCTATGAGGAAGGGGCCGACGCTGCCGTTGATGAAGAGGAAGGTGTCAAAGAGGCTGGTGCCGTATATGTTGGCAGGCTTGGAACGGTACTCGTACGCCACCGCCTGGATGATGAAGCTGAACAGTATGGCCATCCAGACCCAGTATGCTCCTCCGAAGCTGGTAGCGTAGAAGAGGGGGAATGAGGCGAAGAAGGCACCGCCGAAGGTGACCAGGGTGGTGAAGGTGAACTCCCACTTGCGGCCGAGGGCGTTGACCATCATCTTGCGCTGCATGTCGTTGCGTGGCAGTGAGAAGATGAACGACTGACCTCCCTGAACGAACATCAGGAAGACCAGGAGACCGGCGAGAAGAGATATTATCAGCCACCAGTAATTCTGCAGGAACGCGTGTGTTATAAGATATGTCATGACTTACTCCTCCTTCTGTTTTGGTCCGGTTTTGATCTGTCTTACCATAATGGAAACCTCTGCTATGAGCAGCGCGGTGAAGAGTACGGCAAAGAGCCAGAAGGTTGTCTGCACCGCGCCGGTACTGATGTTGGAGACTGCCACGTTCACCGGCATGAGGTTCTGTATTATCCATGGCTGCCGGCCCATCTCCGTCACTATCCATCCCAGTTCGCTGGCAAGGTATGCCAGGGGTATCGACAGCAGGGCGAGCCAGAGAAACCATCTGTTGCGTTCGAGGCTCTGTCGGCGGTAGAACCAGAGGGCAAGAGCGAATAAGAGTATAAAGAAGAAGCCGAGTCCCACCATGACACGGAAGCTGTAGAAGGTCACCGGCACCGAAGGTATCACCTGCCATGGATGTTCAAAGTAGCTGTAGCCGAAATACCTGAAGAAATTATCAACGAAATCGCGGTCTTCGAACATGGCCGCCAGTGAGGCCATGCTCTCGGTGTCACCGATCTCCTTTGCCATCTTGTAGTCGGTGAGCACCTGCCGGGCATATTTACCGCGGTTCATCATCTCCTGCACCGAGAGAATGCCCTTATCGGGATTGCCGTTCACCAGGTCCTTTATCCCCGGGACATAGCCGCTGCCCTTGCCCGTTGTCATAAAGGAGAGCAGCCCGGGAATCTCTATCTTCAGCTTGACATCATGGACCTTCTTCTCGCCTATCCTCTCCCCGCTGTCAGCCAGGGCACCGATAACCGTCAGTCCGGCATCCGTTTTTCCCTCATAGAGGGCCTCCATGGCGGCGAACTTGACAGGCTGAACCTTTGCGATCGTGCGGGCCGAGGTGTCGCCGGTGAATGCCACCAGCAACGATGATATCAGCCCGAAGATGCCTGCAATAAGAATGCTCCTGGCAGCCAGCATCTGCTCTCTCTTCCGTATGAGGAACCAGGCGCTGATGCCAACGACAAACACTGAGGCAAGGACAAATCCCGAGGTCACGGTGTGAGTGAACTTGTCAATGGCCACCGGGTTGAACACCACCTCCCGGAAGCTGTTCATCTCGTTGCGGGCGGTGTCGGGATTGAATGCCATACCGACAGGGTTTTCCATCCATGCGTTGGCGATCAGTATCCAGAGTGCCGACAGGTTGGCACCTATCGCCACGAGCCAGGTGGATGCCAGGTGAAACTTTTTACTCACCTTATTCCACCCGAAGAACATCACTGCGATGAATGTGGATTCAAGGAAGAAGGCGAATATGCCTTCAATGGCCAGTGGAGCCCCGAAGATGTCACCCACGAACCAGGAATAGTTGGACCAGTTGGTCCCGAATTCAAATTCGAGGATGATACCTGTGGCCACACCGATGGCGAAGTTGATGCCGAAGAGGGTCATCCAGAATTTGGTGATCCTCTTCCAGATCTCATCGCCCGTGCGCACATAGATGGTCTCCATGAACGCCAGTATGAACGAGAGTCCCAGCGTGAGGGGAACGAAGAGCCAGTGGTACATGGCCGTAAGGGCGAACTGTGCCCTCGACCAGTTAACTAGTGACAGATCAAAGTTTTCGATCATATTTTCAGTTGTTGCCGGTTAGTTGTTCCAGAACATAGTCTCCCCGTTCCCTTTCGGAACTGAAATTTGTCTTCAGGAAATCAGGGAAGAAGAACAGTTTAAGTATCAGAAACATAATGAAGAGCTTGACGAGGATGATAATCCAAACCCTGTTTCCCCACCACGACATGGTGCGAAACCCGTCAAAATAGAAGCGTGCAACTCTGCCCAGGGCGGAAACCAGCCGTGCCATCTTTCAGTCTGCCGTTTTTTTTGTCTCTTTTCCCAGGCCGGAGGTTATCTTGCGTACCGGCCCGAAGTTGTTGAAGAATTCACGTGCGAAGACCCTCAGGGCGGTGTAGGCGGGTACTGCTATAATCATACCGGCGATGCCGGCAAAGCTGCCAACCGCCAGGATCACCAGGAAGATCTCTATCGGGTGGGCGTTGACGCTTCGGGAATAGATCATCGGCTGGATGAGGTTGTTGTCAATAGCCTGTGTTACGGCGATGACTATCACCATGTAGATGAGCAGCAGCCAGATGACGGGATACCCCGTTGTCGTCACGGCGGTGGCCATGCCCATCAGCACCGCCACCGAGCCACCCAGCCAGGGACCCACATAGGGGATTATGTTGAAGATGCCGATGATCAGCCCCATCACCAGCGCCTGCTGGAACGGAAAGCCCACAATAGTCATTCCGATGGTTATGTTGATCAGGACTATTGAGCACTGGATGATGATCCCTATAAAATACCTTATCAGAAGATGTTTGATGGAGTGAAGAACATTCCTGATCCTTTTCTCATACTGGTCGGGCACCATCACCATCACCGTCTCCTTGAAGAGCCCCTCATCCTTGAGGAAGAAGAAGGAGAGAAACGTTATCGCCACAAAGGCTACAACAAACTTACTTATAACAGTAACAATGTTGCCTGCAAAATCGGTTATCGATGCCGGGTTAAGGACATTGGTGATTGTGGTGACGGCAATATCATAAAGCGTTTTGTCAGCCGGCATCTCCTTGTACACCTTCCTCAGCAACAGATCAATCTTGTCGATCTGCTCACGCAGCCCCTGCACCAGAGAGCTGGCATCAAAACCCGACAAAGCATCTATCTGCTTTGATATCAAGGGTATGAAGATCACGAAGAAGAGAGCCAGAAGCCCATACAGGAACAACAGGGTTATCAGAGAGCTCAACGCCCTGGGAAATCTGAACTTCCATATCCTGATACCGTTCAGAAGGTCAACGATGGGACGACCCACAAGTGATATCACACCTGCAGCAAGGATGTAGGCAAAAATGTTCCGGAAATACCAGAATATGTATACCAGCAACGCTATACCTACGATGATCAGAAAATTACGAAGTGTGGTATTCATAGGTCATCAGGGTCTGATTGTTAATTCATACGCCGCATCCACCCGGCATGCTCTTCATCTCAAAAATAATAAGAATTCCCGGTTATGCAATCAGTTGGGCAAAAATGCCATTATGTCACTCAGTATGTGATATTTCACGCCATTATGTCAGCTTGTGGGCAACGGCATGCAGATTGAAATATTTGAGTTATAAATGTTAATAATGTCAAACAAAATAAAAAAGGAGGTTGCTATGTTACCAGTGATTACCAGAAGGAATTACAAACCGCTTACATTATCGGATTTCTTCAATGAGGATTTCTTCCCGACTTTTAACAGGAACACCGGCAGTCTGCCGGCAGTTAACATAAGGGAAGATGAGAAGGCTTTTTACCTTGAGCTTGCCGTGCCGGGCATGGACAAGAAGGATCTCCGGATCGAAGTCAAGGATGATGTCCTGACGATATCTTCGGAGCACAATGAGGAAAGGCAGGAGGATATTGAAGGGTACAAGCGCAGGGAGTTCAGCTACAGTTCATTCTGCCGCAGCTTCTATCTGCCGGAGGATGTTAACGGTGAAAAGATCGGAGCCACCTATAAGGATGGAATCCTGAATGTTGAGATCCCGAAGCTGGAGGAAGAGAAGAAGAAGGAGAAGATCCGTTCGATCTCGATATCGTAATCCGGTTTTTCACGGCCGCCTGGCGGCTGTCAGCAAATGAAGAGGGTGTCCGTTTGTGACACCCTCTTCATTATTTTGTATGGTCCGTGGTCAGGCCTCTGCCTGGATGGCCGTAAGTGCCCGTGCAAACCGCTCGCCGTATTCTATAAGCGGCTGTTCCTTGTCGCTCTCCGGGACGAACTTGTATGCTGCCGGTTTATCAAAGAGTTTGAGCTTCAGGTTTCCGAGCATCTCCGCGATCAGCGCCGGAGCCTCGCCGCTCCAGCCGTAAGACCCGAATGATCCGGCCAGTTTGCCCCTGTCGCGAAGCGGGCTGACCATTGCCATAAGCTTGTATACAGGCAGCAGGGTGTTCTGGTTGATGGTGGGAGAACCCACGATGATGCCGTCAGCTATAGTCAGCTTTGAATCCATCTCACCAATGTCGGCACTCTCGATATCCATCACCTCCGTCACTACATTCTCCACCGCCGAGGCTCCGCGGGCCAGCAGCTCCGCCATCTCCCTGGTATAGCCGTAAGCCGACACGTAGGTTATCAGTATCCTCTTCTGCTTCTTCCCTGCTGTCAGGGCCAGGTACTCCTGTGCAAGAGCCATGGTTTTGTCAACGGTTTCCCTCCAGCTGTTCCGAAGTATCGGACCGTGACCTGTGGCTATCATGGAAATATCAAGTGGTCTGATCTTCTCGATGGCCTTGATCATGAACTTGCTGTAGGGCTTCAGAATGACATCAAAATAGTACCTGAAATCTTCAGAGAAATCGTCAACCAGGTCATCAAACATATCCTCGTGGCAGAAGTGGGCACCGAAGGAGTCACAGGTAAACAGTATTTTGTCTTCCACCAGATAGGTGTAGATAGTGTCAGGCCAGTGAAGGTTGGGGGCTGAGATGAATTTCAGCGTCTTGTTTCCGAGATCAAGGGTGTCACCCTCCTTTACAACCAGTGACCGGAACGGCCTGTTGACGATATCAGACAGGTACCTTATGGCGTTGCCGCTGCCGACCACAACGGCTGAAGGGGCCAGCTCAAGCAGCTGACGCATGGCACCCGAGTGATCAGGTTCGGTATGGTCAAGTATGATGTAGGCTATCTCCGCAGGGTCTGTCACCCGCTTCAGCTTGCTGATATAGGTATCGCTGAACTTCTCCTTGGCGGTCTCAATGACTGTCTTCTTTTCAGCATTGATGAAATAGGAGTTGTACGTGGTACCGTGATCAGTGTGCATCACGATATCAAATGTCCTGATATCATAGTCAAGTACCCCGATCCACTTTACGTCGGGGGTAAGGTCAATTATCCTGTTGTCTTCCTTCATGATGCAATATATTATACAATCCTGGCAAGGACAGTTCTGCTGGCCCTTACCTGCCTGAACATCTGCACCTTCGGCTCAGTCCCCGGGGGCAGGAAAATATCTACCCTTGATCCGAACTTGATAAAGCCTATCTCGTCACCCTGCCGGACCTGCTCACCCTTCTCTGAATAGGTCACTATCCGGCGGGCAAGCGCACCGGCAACCTGCCTTACTAGTATCTCGGTGCCGTTCTCTGATGTAACAACTATTGTGCTCCTTTCGTTCAGCACTGAGGACTTGGGGCTGCGTGCATGGAATTTCTTGCCTGGCTGATAGTTGGTATAGACAACAGTACCTGATATCGGATACCTGTTGCTGTGCATGTTAAAGGGAGACATGAAGATGGATATCTGCAACCTGGTATCCTTAAAATATTCGTTTTCGTATGTCTCCTCCATAACAACTATCTTTCCGTCAGCAGGTGCATAGATCAGCAGCGGATCAGGCTCAACCTGCCTGGCAGGTGTCCGGAAGAAGAGCACGAAGAAGGCCAGGAGCAGGACGGAGGCTCCCAGCAGCAGGTTATGTGCCAGCGGCAGCCCGGGCCAGATAAGTCTCACTGCAACGTTAATTGTCAGCAGCACTGCCACTGCGGCAAAAATGATTTTATATCCTTCCCTGTGTATTTTTATCTTTTTTGCCATGATCTCATCCAGCCAGAGTCAAATATAGGTAAACCAGGGGGAATGCCACCACCACACTGTCAAACCTGTCCAGGAAACCGCCGTGGCCCGGCATCACGGTCCCGGAGTCCTTCAGCCCGAGACTCCTCTTCAGCATCGATTCCAGGAGGTCTCCCAGGGTACCGGCCACCGACACAATAAAGGCAATTATCATCCACCCGGCAGTACCGGTCACCCCGAACCATCCGGGGAGCAGCTGTGCAACAATCAGTGTCAGTACCAGTCCACCGACGAATCCTTCCCATGATTTCCGGGGGGAGATACGCTCAAACAGGGGATGCCGTCCCAGTGCCGAGCCAACGAGGTAGGCCCCCGTATCATTGGCCCAGAGCAGCAGAAAGAAGCCTGTCAGTATGCCAGGAGAGAACTCTATCCCTTCCATCTGTATCAGAGGCCCGATACCCGTATGGTTGAAGGCGGCAAAGGGAAACATCGACAGGGGAACCGCCGTGTAAAGGATGGAAAAGAGCGTGTGAGCCAGTGAGTCAAAAGGCTTCTCCTCCTTTCGGAATAGCTCAACCGTCATCACTGTCACCACCACCGGGATGAGAACCAGAAATCCCTTTATGGGCAGCCATCCGACTGCAATCAGGGTAGATGTGACATAGAGGATGAAGCCGCTGATGATACCTGTCACCATCTGGGGACGCACGCCTGTACCCCTGACCATAAGGTAATACTCATGCTGTGTGCCTGCCAGCATCACTGCCACGACAATGAAGAAGGAGACGGGATGGAGCCACAGCCCTCCGAGAATGAATATAACTATGAAGGCACCGGTAACGGTTCGCCTGACAAAATTGGTCACCTCACAGATCCTTGATTATTTCCTTGGCAGGAAGAACATTATCACGATGAACATAAAGCTCTATCTCGCCTATCTTATAGATACTGTCACGCTTGTCGACGGCCACGGCATCAATGCCGTTGGCAAGCAGCCGGTCAACGGCTATCTGGCTTTTAACATCGTCCGTAAACCCGGCTATGACAACCCACTCATTCTCCATTGCCGTCATCTGATGAGGAAATTCCTTCAGGACTGCTCTTAATGTCATCCTTCTCCCCGGCAGTTTTAACCTTACCAGGTCTTTGCCCTGCGGTTTTCTTTTCTGCGGATTTCTTCCCTGCGGATTTCTTCTCAGAAGATTTCTCCGTAACAGTACTCTCCTCACTCTTCTCTCCTCCGGCAGGGCTCCCGTCAGACTTCAGCTCTTCGGGGGGGGTGTTCTCTGTAAGGTCCCTGGTGTGGTCGCCCCTGCGCTTGCCGAAGATGCGTTCAAGATCCTCGCTGAAGATAACCTCCTTCTCGAGCAGCTGCTCGGCAAGCTGCTTGAGACCGTCTATGTTGGCTGAGATAACCTCCTTGGCCTTTTTATAGGACTCTTCAACGATCTTCTTGGCCTCGGCATCTATAAGCTCGGCCGTCCTCTCGCTGTAGGGCTTTGTGAAGCCGTAATCGGACTGTCCCGATGAGTCGTAGTAGCTCATATGACCTACCTCATCAGACATTCCGAAATAGGCAACCATGGCGTAGGCCTGCTTGGTCACCTTCTCGAGGTCATTCAGCGCCCCGGTGGATATCTTGCCTATAATGATCTCTTCGGAGGCCCTGCCGCCGAGAGCATATGCAAGTTCATCGAGTATGTGTTCACGTGTGGATATCGATCTCTCTTCAGGGAGATACCAGGCGGCACCCAGGGCCTTGCCCCTGGGAATGATTGTAACCTTCAGAAGCGGACTGGCATGCTCCAGGAGCCAGCTTACCGTGGCGTGACCCGCCTCATGATAGGCTATCGTCCTCTTCTCCTCCATGGAGATGATCTTGTTTTTCTTCTCGAGCCCTCCTATGATCCGGTCGATGGCATCGAGGAAGTCCTGCTTCTCAACCACCTCCTTGTTGCGTCGTGCCGCTATCAATGCCGCCTCATTACATACGTTGGCTATGTCAGCACCGGAGAATCCGGGCGTCTGCTTGGCCAGGAAGGCGATGTTAAATCCCTGCTCCAGCTTGATGGGCCGTAGGTGCACCTTAAAGATAGCCTCGCGCTCTTTCAGGTCCGGGAGCTCAACGTGTATCTGACGGTCGAAGCGGCCGGCGCGTAGCAGCGCCTTGTCGAGTATGTCAGCCCTGTTTGTGGCTGCAAGGATTATCACTCCGCTGTTGGTGCCAAAGCCGTCCATCTCCGTGAGCAGCTGGTTGAGGGTGTTCTCACGTTCGTCGTTGGCTCCCATGTTGGGATTGCGGCCCCGGGCACGACCAACGGCATCGATCTCATCAATGAACACTATGCAGGGAGCTTTCTCCTTGGCCTGCTTGAAGAGATCCCGCACACGCGAGGCACCGACGCCGACAAACATCTCGACGAAGTCGGATCCCGAGATGGAGAAGAAAGGCACATTGGCCTCTCCCGCCACAGCCTTGGCAAGAAGTGTCTTGCCTGTCCCCGGGGGGCCCACCAGGAGTGCACCCTTGGGGATCTTGCCGCCCAGCGAGGTGTACTTCTTCGGGTTCTTGAGAAAGTCAACGATCTCCATCACCTCCGTCTTGGCCTCCTCAAGCCCTGCCACATCATTGAAGTTGATCTTGATATGGGTATCCTTGTCAAAGATCTGGGCCTTCGACTTGCCTACACTGAAGATGTTGCCGGCACCGCCACCGCTACCGCCGCCCGCCATTCTTCTCATGAAGTATATCCAGAGAGCTGCAATGATCAGAAACGGCAGTATGACTCCCAAAAAGGTGGCGAGATAGTCTTTTCTCTTCTGGTAGTCGAGATAGATGATTTCATCCTCGGTATAGCCTGCCTTCTCCTGGGCCTGGCTGAAGAACTCCTCGAAGAGCTCAACGGTGCCGAAGGTATGGTAATAATGTGGCTTGGGAGGCTGGAGTCCGAAGCTCCTCTTCTGAGCAAAATCGGGGTACCGCCCGCTCTTCAGCGAGTCAGTATAGAGGTAGATCTCAGCCTGCTCCTCGTTGATCACGACCACCCGCTCAATGTCGCGGTTCATCACCATCTCCTCTATCTGCCGCTGGTCAGCCTTCTGGGTATATTTCCCCTGGAAGAATATATTAACGACGATGAATGACAGTATCAGTATGGCAAAAAACCAGCTTGAGCTGAACCACGATTTGCCGTTCTTCTTGTCATCCTTATTGGGTCCGGTGGGGGGCTTGTTCTCTGCCATCAGTAACTTTTGTTTTCTGAACTGTCCTCCAGTAAGGTCATTTGACCGTCGGCCCACAATGATTCGAGGTCATAAAACTCCCTGTAGGGCTGCTGAAAAATATGCACCAGGATGTCACCGTAATCGAGCAGAACCCAGAAGCAGTTCTCCCTGCCTTCGATATGAAAGGGCTTTATGCCTGTCTCCTTTCTCACCTCATCCTCAACTGACCATGCAAGGGCATCTACCTGTCTTGCGGAGGTGGCATGACTGATAACGAACCAGTCACAAACCCTGTTTTCAATTTTTCTCAGATCGATGAGCGCCACCTTCTCTCCCTTCTTTCCGAACAATCCCTTCACTATGCTTTCAGTGACCAGGGTGGCCTCTTTTCTGGTTTTTCCCATCAATAATCTTTTCAGTAATAAACAGTTCCTTTTAACTGGCGCAAAATTACGAACATTTATCCGTATTTTCGTACAGCATAATCTCTTTTTACAATTGTGGTGCCAATTTGTTCACTCTGCCGTGAAACCTGCAGTTGCCCCTGAAAAGAGCTACAGAAATATCTGATCATCATGACAATAGGATCGACTATCATCCACTATGACAGAGTGTCATCAACAAACAGTGTGGCCTCGGCTATGATGAAGGAGGGGAAGCCGGAGGATGGCACCGTCATAACAGCCTCATTCCAGGACAGCGGTAGGGGACAGGCAGGTAACAGCTGGGAGAGTGAACCCGGCAAGAACCTGCTGATGAGCGTAATACTCTATCCTGTCACGGTCAGGCCGGAAGAACAGTTTGTGATTTCGCAGTTCGTTTCCCTGGCTGTCTGTGACCTTGTGGGCAGATATGCTTCCGATGTGGCTGTCAAATGGCCCAATGACATTTATGCCGGTAACAGGAAAATTGCAGGTATCCTTATTGAGCACAGCATCATCGGCCCCAGGCTGGCAGGGAGTGTTGCGGGAATAGGACTGAACGTCAACCAGTTAGTCTTCACCGGCAGTGCGCCCAATCCTGTATCACTTGCCATGCTTACAGCCGTAAGCCATGATCTGGCGCGCATCACCCGCGAGCTGACGGAACGGATCGACAGCCGGTACCGGATGGTCACCGGTGGTGAGTGGACACGGCTGGAGGAGGAGTATCACCGGGTCCTTTTCAGGCGGGGCGAATGGCACCGTTATCAGGACAGCAGGGGTCTCTTCAGGGGTATGATAGAATCAGTCAGGAACGACGGCATGCTCATGATGCGCCGTGAGGATGGCACTGTCAGTGAATATGCCTTCAAAGAGGTCGACTATATCCTCTGATCCTGTCATAGCCGCCGTAACCTTCAATTGCATCAATAAGTTTTTCCAGGTAGCTGCCGGCGGCATCGCCCACCAGCAAGCGCAACAGGGGGTTCATGTTCAGGCCGGCGGTGATGTAAAATGATGACCTGTTCCTTGAGAGAGACTCAATCACCACCTGCACTGCTATCTTGCCCGTGAGGAATGTTTCGGCACTGTAGGTGATCATGGAATGGGGCAGCGCCTCGGAGAGTGATGCCGACACCCTGCCGGCCTTCTCTGCCCTGAAAGTGCACTGGTCTTCGGTGGCCTGCCATTCATCAACAAGACCGTCAGGAATTACCGACTCGAAGTTGCGCATGTCGGTGAGGAAAGCATAGAGGTCGTCATCACCGACCGGCACCTCTCCCTTCCTGCTGCTATATGATGTCATTGCACTCATCCTTCCGCCCTGCTACTTTTTTTTCACTCATAACCTTTCTCCATTCTCCTTTATCCTTCACCCTTAATCCTTTATCCTTTAACCTTTAGTCCAACCCTCTCCCCCACTCTGACGGCTCCTTCCTCCACTCCCGGAGTGTCGCCACATCTTCCCCGGAGATATATCCTGAGTCCAGGGCCATATCCACCAGGACGGTGTAATTGCCCAGTGTGTCAAGCCGGCACTCCTCTGCGGCGAATGCCTCCTCCGCCTTTCTGAAACCATAGGTGAATATGGCGATCATGCCTTCCACCCTGCATCCTGCAGCACGCAGGGCCCTGACGGCTCCCAGGCTGCTTCCTCCCGTGGAGATGAGATCCTCGATCACCACCACCCTCTGGCCCTCCTCGTAGTAACCCTCTATCTGGTTGCCCAGGCCATGGTCCTTTGCCCCCGACCTGACATAGATGAAGGGCAGGCCCAGCGTGTCTGCCACCAGCGCTCCGTGGGCTATCGCCCCGGTGGCAACCCCCGCTATCACTTCGGCGTCAGGATAGAGCTGCCTCACCCTAGATGCAAAAGCTTCCCTGATGAAACTGCGCACCACGGGAAACGACAGGGTCTTGCGGTTGTCACAGTATATGGGTGACCTCCACCCCGAGGCCCAGGTAAACGGTTTTGCCGGTTGTAATTTAATTGCTTTAATTTGCAGAAGGTATTCTGCGGTTTTCTTTGCGGTTTCGTCCATATGCTGAGATATAAGGTTTACTTCGACAACAGGGTCATCACCCTCTCCCCCGAGCCCGACCGGGTCCAAAAATACACCCTTTTCCATAAATACGGTGCGAAGGAGGAGCTGTTTGCCCAAATATCAGAGTTTGCCATCAATAACGACATTCCCTCACTCAATATTTATTCAACCAATATCAACAACCTCTGGAAGGTCTTCTCCTCGTGGTTCACCGTCATCGAGGCTGCCGGAGGCCTGGTGGGGCATCCTTCCGGGAAGTACCTCTTCATCATGCGTTACGGCAGGTGGGATCTCCCCAAGGGCCATATTGAAGAGGGCGAGACTCCTGGGCAGTGTGCCCTCAGGGAGGTGACCGAAGAGTGCAACATCCGGGGGCACAACATCATGGGCACACTCCCCCCCAGCTATCATACCTATCTCTTCGACGGCAGGCCCTATATGAAAAAGACATGGTGGTTCCGGATGAGCTACAGCGGGGAGATGATAACCGAACCGCAGGCCGAAGAGGGCATCACCCATGCCGAGTGGCTAGCGCCACAGGAAATAGCACGCATCAAGGACAACACCTTTCAGTCGTTGCTCGATCTTCTAAATTACACCCTGAGAGTCAGATGATCATCTTCCGAGATAGTCGGACAGATTGATGGAGGAGGGAACAAACATTGATGCATCCCCTCCGTTCTTGATGATATCACGTACTATGGTGGAATTTACCGGAGTGTGTTCAGTGCTCGTCAGCAGGAATACGGTATCTATCTCGGGAGCCATCTTCCAGTTCATGTGGCCCATGGCACGCTCATACTCGAAGTCGGCAGCGGTACGTAGTCCCCTGAGGATGTATTTGGCATTGTGCCTGCGGCAGAATTCTACTGTCAGGCCGCTGAAGCGTGTGACCTCCACCCTCTCCTCGCCCTCGAAGACCTTTGATATCATCCTGAGCCTCATCTCAATACTGAAAAGGTTGTTCTTCTCAGCATTCTCACCGACAGCAATAATGACCTTGTCAAAGAGCGGCAGTGCTCTTCTGACAAGCGCTTCGTGACCCACAGTAAAAGGGTCGAACGAGCCAGGGAAAACAGCTGTTTTGTTCATGATTGCATTTTTGCGGTTAATCGAATTCAATAGTCCTGGCATCGGCCACCTTCTGCCTGAGCAGCACATGGTCAATTACGTCCATAATAGTATCAACATATTTGAACTTCAGTCCACGGACGTACTTCACCTTTATCTCCTCCACATCCTTGCGGTTCTGTTCTGAGAGCACTATCTCCCTTATCCCGGCACGCTTGGCTGCCAGTATCTTTTCCTTTATACCGCCGACAGGGAGAACCTTGCCGCGCAGGGTTATCTCCCCGGTCATGGCCACATATTTCTTTACCTTCCGCTGCGTGAAGGCGGAGGCAATGGATGCTGCCATGGTGATCCCTGCCGAGGGACCGTCCTTGGGGATGGCGCCCTCAGGCACGTGGACATGAATGTTCCACTTCTCGGAGAAGGTGTCGGGCAGTGCCAGCATCGACGCATGGGCCTTCAGATATTCAAGGGCTATCACCGCTGATTCCTTCATGACATCGCCCAGGTTACCGGTGAGGGTGAGGTTGCCCTTGCCCCTGCTCAGCGAGGTCTCCACGAAGAGAATCTCACCTCCGGTGGCTGTCCATGCCAGCCCGGTGACGACTCCGGCCTGGTCATTGCCGTCATAGATGTCCCTGAGATACTTTGGAGAACCCAGTATCTCAGCCACCTTCTCAGCAGTGACTGTGGCCCCGGGCTTATCCCCGAAGGCTATCTCCCTGGCTCTGTACCTGACCAGCTTGGCTATCCGCTTGTCGAGCTCCCTGACGCCAGACTCGCGCGTGTATCGTTGTATCAACTCCTCAATGACATCACCAGGCAGCAGGAACTGATCATTCATGACGCCATGAGCCTCAAGCTGCTTGGGGATGAGATGCCTGACGGCTATCTCCCTCTTCTCCTCAACGAGGTAACCTGTCAGGGGAATCAGCTCCATCCTGTCGCGCAGGGCGGGGCTGACGGTGGAGAGGGTGTTTGCCGTTGCTATGAAGAGCACCTTTGAAAGGTCATACTCGAGCTCAAGGAAGTTATCATAGAAATGTGTGTTCTGCTCAGGGTCAAGCACCTCCAGGAGTGCGGAGGAGGGATCGCCCCTGAAATCCTGTCCCACCTTGTCTATCTCATCAAGGATGAAGACCGGGTTTGATGACCCGGCACGGCGTATGTTCTGGACCACCCTGCCCGGCATGGCGCCGATGTATGTCTTGCGGTGACCTCGTATCTCAGCTTCATCATGCAGACCGCCCAGCGACATGCGCGCATACTTGCGGCCCAGGGCCCTGGCAACCGACTTGCCCAGCGAGGTCTTCCCAACTCCGGGAGGACCGTAAAGACATATTATCGGCGACTTGAGGTCGCCCTTAAGCTTGAGTACCGCCAGATGCTCCAGTATCCTCTCCTTCACCTCCTCGAGCCCGTAGTGATCCTCATCAAGGACCCGCTGCGCATTGACGAGGTCGAGATTATCCTCGGTATATTCACTCCACGGCAGCTCCAGGAGCGTCTGAATATAGTTGACCTGCACCGAGTATTCAGCGGCGGCAGGGTTAAGCCTCGCCAGCTTGTCGAGCTCACGGGTGAAGACCTTTGCCACATCCTCACTCCACTTCTTCTCTTTGCCCCTGGCACGGAAATCCTCCACCTCCTTGTCAACAGGATTGCCTCCCAGCTCGTTCTGTATAGTCTTCATCTGCTGGTGGAGAAGGAACTCACGCTGCTGCTGGTCTATCTCGTACTTGACTTTCGACTGCAGCTCGTTCTTCAGCTCGAGGAGCTGTATCTCCCGTACGAGATGCTCAAGAAGCCTCAGCCCGCGGTCACGGAGGGTGGCCGCCTCAAGCAGCTTCTGCTTGGCATTGACGTTTATCTCGGTATTGGCACAGATATAATTTATGAGGTAGGTGCTGTTCTCTATATTCTTAACGGCAAATGATGCTTCGGGATTGATGTTGGGGTTGAGCTTGACAATCTTCACCGAGAGGTCCTTGAGCGATCCTATGATCACCTCGAAGTCCTTCTCATCCTCTCCTCCCCTGGCCTCGGGAATGGCCTGTAACTGCACCATCATGTAGGGTTCGGTGCTGACAATGTTCACCACTGATACCCGCCTGCGACCCTGAATGATGGCCGTGGTGGTGCCGTCAGGCATCTCCAGCAGCTTGACCACCTGCCCGAGGGTGCCGACAACGTTCAGATCCTGTATCTGCGGGTCCTCCACCTCTGCATCGAGCTGTGCCACGGCTGCAACGAGCTTGTTGCCCCTGTAAGCCTCACGCACCAGCTGCACCGACTTGGAGCGACCCACGGCAATGGGTATCACCACTCCGGGGAAGAGAACCGTGTTGCGCAGGGGAAGCAGCGGTACGTTTCCGGGTATCTCCACATCCTCAAGCTCATGGTCATCACCGTCAGAGAGAATGGGAATAATCTCCCTCCCTTCATCAATCAGCTCGTGAAAGCCGACATCACTCCATTTCCCAAAAGCCTTCTTCTCCATAGTCATTGTAAACGATGCAAATTTAGTTAAATTATATCACTCCTGCGCCTGCCGCCGGGGATGCCGTACGATAAGTATCACCATTGCAACAAAAAAAAGGCCGCCTTGTTTAAGGCAGCCTCCTGTAATATGAATATCATCTACTTCGACTTCTTGCCCAGATGGTTCTTGTAACGGTTCATGTACTTGTCAACCCTTCCTGCAGTGTCAACAAGCTTCATCTTTCCTGTATAGAACGGATGCGAGGTATTTGAAATCTCAAGCTTGATGAGCGGATACTCATTGCCGTCCTCCCATTTGATGGTATCACGTGACGAAGCGGTTGAACGTGTCATAAAGGAAAAACCGTTTGACATATCCTGAAATACAACCAGCCTGTAATTCTTCGGGTGTATACCTTCTTTCATCTTATGCTATAGTTTGTTACTGTAATAAATCCCTTTAAAAGCGGAGTGCAAAGATAATGAACAATAACCAAATTACAAGCAGAGAATTAATTTTTTTTTACTCCTTTGCTTTGGCCTGCCGCTGAGCCATGTTCTCCTTCATCTCATCCTTGTACATAATGAACGGAAGGGATTCATCGATCATGTATCTCATGGTAAGGTGGGTCTTTGCCCTCGTGGCCCCGATGGCCTCATAGATGGATATCATCTTGGGATTGAAATCGCCCACCCACGACAGTTCCAGCTCCCTGTAGAACCGTTTGCGGCGAAAAACATGAAATAACTCAAGGAAGATCGGCGACTCGATACCGCTGTTCTGGTATGAGGGGTGTACTCCGGCTACCAGCGCCCTGGCGCGGGTCATCTCGTGTGTCATCTTATACCAGAGGAACCTGATCATGTTCCAGAGTGTAAGCCTGCCGCTGAAATGCCTGAGGATCTGGTTGAGGTCGGGAAAGATGATGAAGAAGGCAACAGGCTTGTCGTTGTGATAGGCAAACCATATCAGCTCAGGATCGATGAAGGCCTTGGCCTCCTGCAGGGTGTTGCGCAGCCTGGCCGGGTCGAGCGGCGTGAAATCCTCCTTGAAGACTCTCCAGGTCTCATTGTAGATCTCCACCATGTCGGCAATGAACTCATCACGCTTGCCATAGTCAAAATGGCGGTAGCTGTACCCCGGCTTCTTAGAGATCCACTCGGCAATCTTCCTGAACCTTTCCGGGAAGACCTCCACGGAGGCCACATCCTTGTGATAGCTGTACTGCTCGAAATAGGTTTTAAACCCGTACTCTTCAAAGTAGCGCCTGTAATATTCCTTATTGTAAGGCATGCCAAATCCCGGCTGCATGAATCCCTCAACCAGCAGTCCCCAATGGTTGTCGTTGTCACCAAAGTTTATGGGACCGTCCATTGCCTTTATCCCTTTGTCTCCCAGCCATTGCCGTGCGATGTCAAAGAGCATGAATGCCGCCTCGCGCGATTCGATGACCTCGAAGAAACCAAGGCCTCCCGTTGGCTGCCTGTTGGCATTGGAGCGTACTTCATCAACAAAGGCCGCCACCCTGCCCTGTGTGTTGCCCTCATCATCGAGCAGCAGCCACCGTGTGGCCACGCCATGAGTGAAGGCGTAGTTCTTTTCAGGGTCAAAGAGAGCCTCTATCTCACTGTCGAGCGGACATACCCAGCTGGGGTCCTCCCTGTAAAGCCTTTTGGGAAAGTTGATGAACTCTCTCTTCTGTGCCGCAGTGGCTACTTCCGTTATTTTCATCTCCTTCAGTT
>CALMRD010000224.1 GCA_937871625.1 uncultured Bacteroidales bacterium
TCGACTGACACTGAAAAAAAAGGTGTCCGGGTGTTGCAAATAAAGAAATAATGTTAACTTAGCGCTTCGTTGGGGCTTGAAGAGCGAGAAAAATATATTTCGAACAACCCTGAACTAACCTAAAATCACACCCCGCAGAGACTGTTTCCTGCGGGGTATTTTTTTTGTGCAAAGCCATATGCTGTGCAGATTTTCCCCTGCAGGCTTCCTTGCAGGGGTTCCGTCCTGTGTAAGGAACCATGCCTGCGCGCTTCCACGCTAACAGAGCAGCTTGTATCCCTTGCCGTGAATGTTGAGGATCTCGACTTTACTGTCCTTGCTGAGGTATTTGCGCAGCTTGGTGATGTAGACATCCATGCTCCGGGCATTGAAATAGTTATCGTCGATCCAGATCGATTTGAGAGCGAGGTTACGCTCCAGCACCTCATTGCGGTACCTGCAGAGAAGCTCAAGGAGTTCCGACTCCTTGGTGGTCAGCTTGCGCGACTGGTCCTTGTAGGTGAGGAGCTGCCTGGTGACATCGAAGTTGTATTTGCCTATGGTGTACTTTTCGGCAGGAACGTCGGCAGCGCGTTTCGTTGAACGACGGAGGATGGCTTCGATGCGGCAGACCAGCTCCTCCATGGAGAAGGGTTTGGTGAGGTAGTCATCAGCACCGGTTTTAAATCCCTCGATGACATCTTCTTTCAGATTCTTCGCCGTAAGAAAGATGATCGGTATATGCGGGTCTATATTCCTTATCTCCCTGGCAAGTGTAAAACCATCCATCTCTGGCATCATCACATCCAGCAGGCAGAGAGAGAACTTTTCCTTCCTGAAAATCTTCATCGCCTCTGCTCCGTCAGTGGCCAGGGTGGTATCATACTCCTTTGCGAAGAGATAGCTCTTTAGCAACTGACCCAGATTTGTGTCGTCTTCGGCAAGAAGGATGCTTATTTTATTCATTTTGGCTGATGTTTTGGAAGATGAATGATTATTCGTGTTCCTTTTCCGGCCTGGCTCTCGACCTTTATTGTGCCGTGGTGTTCGTCGGTGATGGTTTTCACGTAGCTGAGCCCGAGGCCGAATCCCTTGATATTATGCGTATTGCCTGCCGGCACCCTGTAGAACTTGTCAAAGATATGTTTCTGGTGTTCCCTGGATATGCCTATACCGTTGTCTGAGACGGTGATCACCACACCCCTGTGCCAGCTTTCCGTGGTGACGGTGATCTCGGGTGTGCGTGCGGTGTATTTGAGGGCGTTGTCTATGAGGTTGAGGATCACATTGAAGAAGTTGGGCTCATCAATCATCACCATGGGGTCGGAGGCATCGAGGAAGGTGGAGATGGTACCTCCCCGTCCGGTCACCTGCAGCTTGAAGGCATCCACAGCCCGGATGATGACAGCATGTACATCAGTCTGATGCTTGTCGAGTTCGAGCCTGGCCCTCTCGAAGATGGCAGTCTGGAGCACCTTTTCAACCAGCACCTTCAGCCTGTTGCTCTCCTCGGAGATGACCGTCGCGAGCTCCCGCGTGTTCCTTGATCCCTGGGGAATGGAATCATCGGCGAGCATCTGTGATGCCAGGGAGATGGTTGCAATAGGTGTCTTCAGCTCGTGTGTCATGTTATTGATGAAATCACTCCTTATCTCTGAGAACTTTTTCTGGCGGAAGATGACGATAAATGTGCCCGTAGAAAGCATGATCAGCAACAGTGCTATCAGCAGTGATGCAATTGCCATGAATGAAATCCGGGAAAATTTATATTTCTCCTCCCCCGGGAAATAGATAGTGAGGACGTTGTTTCCGGGTACGGGGTCATTGGGAAAGAGCTGCCGCAGGTATTTGTTGGCACCGGTCCTCTCGCGGTAATCCGGTGTGCGGTAAATTATGCCGCCGTAATCACCTCTGACGGCACACTCATAGTCGAGGTGGATACCGACATCATTGAGCGATTTCCTGATGATTGCATTCAGCTCTTCGGAGGTAAAGCGGTCCCGGAGGGGAGGAGTCTCATGCAGTATCCGGCTGACGATATTCTCTATGGAGACGATCTTGCTGGTCATACGTGCTGCCGCACCGGCAGTGAGGCTCTGCTCCCCCGGTTCCGTGTTACCGATCAGCGACTCCGGCTCCAGGCTCTCTGAGTTGAGGAGATAGGTACGGCCGGCACGGTTGATGATGACTGACCTGACATCAGGGTCGAAGCCGTATTTCTCAAGCAGCATCGATTCGGCCTTCTGCCGGGCAGTAACCGGGTCGCTCTCGTACGGGGTGACCGCCTCCTCCGGGGCGTCTGACGTACCGGCGGGATTGATCTCGCTGATGATGCGGTTGTATGTCTCCGTACGCTCAAGCTCATTTACCACCTCTTTCAGGGCTTCATTTACACCAAACCTGAACCGCTGGTCCTCGGCGCTCACCACATTGTTTATCCACCGCACCTGGACAAATACCAGTGCAAAGAAGGCCAGGAAGAAGAAACCAGCCAGCAGCGCTATGTGCTTTCGCTTCATACTTTTACAAAAGTAATCCGTTAAAACCTTTATCCGTCTGTTTAACGAATTTTAACAGAATCTACGAAAAAAATAAATGCCCAAAAAATTAAAAAAATGTTAAAAATCAATAATTTAACAAAGTATTAAGAGTATTCCTGCAAAATAAGTTTGATATTTGCATCAGTTATGGCACGAAAATTGTAATAGAATAATTGGAGTTTTTTTCATAGGTTAGGTTAGTTTTAGGGTTAACACTGAAGAGGAGGCAAGAGATTGTCTCCTCTTTCTCTTTTGGAGAGGCGTAGCGGAGATGTTCCGCTCTG
>CALMRD010000225.1 GCA_937871625.1 uncultured Bacteroidales bacterium
CTGACATGCGCCTGGTGATACCCTCGCCGGAGGAATCAGAGCAGAAATAGATCCGGGCGAACCCCTACCTTATGATTCTCTCTGAACGAAACAGCTCCTGGGTGCCTGGCCAGGTGGGCGCACCCTCATCTTCAGCTGTGATAAGTATCCGGTAAGGAACGAAGGGGGTGGTTGTCTCCAGTCTGGCCCTGTTCAGCCTGTTACTGACAAGCATCCCGATATTCTGAAATGAACCGTCTTCCTTCTCCACCCAGACAATATACTGGCTCCTCGGGGGGGTGAGCCGTTCAGCATCTGCCAGATAGTTTACCCTGACCGTGATGTTGTAGTTTCCGTTTTTATCCTGCCTGATTTGCGTTGACCCTTCAGCTGCCGGAGCAAGCTGTGAGACCGGGAAATTCACGGTAATAGAACAGGAACTCATCATTACAGCAATTGCTGCTGTAAGTAAAAGGTTAAAGATTTTCATATTGTCTGCTTCCAATGTTTATCATTTTCCCGCCATTACTCAGGTAAAAATTTTCTGTATATTACACATGCAGTTTCTTAACCCTCTCACTTTCATGAGGCAGATGCAATAAAAAATTGCTTCTTTGTCTGAAATTTACTAATTTTCGTTCAATTAGACCGCATCAAACCATAACTACCAATAGAAATGAAAACTATCAAAGCATTAATCCTTATCATGGCAGTACTCAGTCTTACCGGCTGCAAGTACAAGACACTGTCGGAACAGCTTGAAGCCGAAAAACAGGACCTGATCAGCCAGCTTGCCACCAGCGAATCAAAAGTTAAGGAGTACCTCTCCGTAATGAACGATGCTGACATAAAGCTCAGTGCACTGCTCGGTCAGGAGGCAGGAGGGCAGGCTGAGGCCGGTGAGCTGCCGGCAAGGCTGGCGCAGGCAATAGCGGATATTACCGCTTCGATGGAGGAGAAGGAGCAGAAATACCAGTCTGCCAGAAGTCGCTATTACAATGCCAGCTCAAAGGTGAAGGCCCTGGAAGAGGAGGTGTCGGAGCTTAAGGTTCTGGTTCTACAGAAAGACAGCCTGATCAGCGTTATGAATGAGAAGAGCGCAGCCCTTGCTGCTACCATCGAAGAACAGACCGCTAACATTGAGACTCTTACAGGAAAGAACAGTGAGATGGAGGCAACCATCAGTGAGATAACAGGTAACCTCAATACTGCATGGTATGTGGCAGGCACAAAGGATGAGCTCATAAGCCGTAATGTCATCACCAAAACCGGGGGTTTCCTGGGCTTCCTGGGAAGGGTCATGGTTCTGTCACCATCACTGAGCAGCAGCAGCCTGGAGAAGATTGACATACGTGAGAAGACTACTTTCGCGCTCAAGGGTACGATCGATAAACTGGAGTTTATTACACTCCACCCCTCGGGCAGTTATCAGCTGACAACCACCGATGCTGAAACCGTTACTCTGACCGTAACTGACGCTGCCAGTTTCTGGGAGGGATCAAGATACATGGTGGTGGTCCTGTGACCCACTACGCAAACATTATTTGAAATCTTTTCGGGGCAACATCGTTGCCCTTTTTTTTTGATCACTGTGCAGCACTGCCGGAAAAAAGAAGGTCTTTCAACCGTAAACCTTTTCGTTCATCATAATATTTGCCCGCAACAGAGACCTGTCAGCAACATTACCGTACCAACTTTAATATCTACTACAATGAAAATTTCCCGGACCATCAGATTATTTGCCGCTGCTATTGCCATAATGCTGTTATCCTCACCACTTGCCCATACCCAGTCAATTGAGGGCGACTGGCATGGAGTGGCAGACGTTCAGGGTATCAAATTGCGGATATCGGTGCATGTCACCCTTACCGACCAGGGTTATACCTCCACATGGGACAGTCCTGACCAGGATGCATTCGGTATACCCTCCACCACTACCGGGTTCAGTTATCCGGAATTTGTTTTTACCCATGCCGGGGCAGGAGTGAAGTATAAAGGTCAGGTGGATCCGTCCTATACGCTTATCGACGGCTCCCTTGAACAGGGATCAAGGAAGTACAGGATACTCTTTGGCAGGGACCCGATTAAACCCCTGCCGGGCAGTGCCGCCGCTCTGAGGCAGAGTTATGACAAGCAGGAGACATACATTGAGATGCGTGACGGCGTCAGGCTCTTCACCTCAATATACACGCCGAAGGACACCTCGGTTACCCACCCCATACTTATCATGAGGACACCGTACAACAGTGAGCCTTCGGGGGCGGGTAACTTTAATTTCTTTGTCCAGCTCTATTCGAGATATATGGATGAAGGCTATATCATGGTCTTTCAGGATGTGAGGGGTAAGTATATGAGTGAAGGAGTCTTTGAAGACATCAGACCATACATCCCCGTCAAGAAAAACAGCGAAGATACTGATGAGACAACCGACACATGGGACACCGTCGACTGGCTGATAAAAAATGTTCCCGGCAACAACGGCAGGGCAGGTATCTTCGGGATCTCTTATCCCGGGTTCTATGCAACGATGGGTATCATCGACGCCCACCCTGCAGTCAGGGCTGTCTCACCGCAGGCACCTGTCACAGCCTGGTTCATGGGCGACGACTTCCATCATAACGGTGCCTTCTTTATGCTTGACTGCTTCAATTTCTACTACAGCTTCGGACAACCGCGCAAGGGCCCCTCAAGGGTGGGTAACAGGTCGTTTTCGTGGCCGGTGCAGGATAACTATGAGTTTTTCATGTCTGTGGGTGCCATCCGCAACCTGGTTCCCCGGTATCTTGGTGACAGCGTAAAATTCTGGAATGACGCCTTTGCCCATCCTGACTACGACTGGTTCTGGCAGGAGCGTGATCCGCGGCAGCATCTTACTGATGTGGATCCGGCCGTACTTACCGTGGGCGGGTGGTTTGACGCTGAAGACCTCTACGGCGCCCTGAAGACCTATGAGGCTATCGAGCAACAGAACGAGTCATCGACCGCAAATTACCTTGTTATGGGCCCCTGGTCACACGGGCAGTGGGCTACGGGCAAGGCAACCAACGTGGGTAACATATACTGGGGGATGGATGCCAACGAGCATTTCCAGCAGCTCGAGGAGAGATTCTTCAACTATCACCTTAAGGGAGAGGGTGCTGCTGATATTGCTGAAGCCACTGTTTTTGTTACAGGATCAAATGAGTGGAGGAGTTTTGATGCCTGGCCGCCGAAGAACGCAACTGAAAAGCAACTCTGGTTTCATCCCGGTGAGAGGGCGACGTACACCCCGCCGTCAGGCAAGGGGAGTTTTGATGAGTATGTCTCTGACCCGATGAACCCGGTGCCTTATACAGAGGATGTGCATAAGAACAGGACTGCAGAGTATATGACTGATGATCAGAGATTTGCCTCACGGCGTCCGGATGTGATGGTCTATCAGACAGATATCCTCGATGAGGATGTCACTCTGACCGGGCCGGTGGTGGCAGATCTGTTCGTTTCAACAACCGGCACCGATGCGGATTTTGTCGTCAAGCTGATCGATCTCTTTCCTCCCGATATGAAGGCAGGAGAAGATGAGGAGGTCAAGGTGCCGCTGGGAGGCTACCAGATGCTCGTCCGCGGTGAGGTCTTCCGCGGCAGGTACCGCAACAGCTTTGAGCATCCGGAGCCTTTCGTTCCGGGGAAGGTGACAGAGGTGAAGTATTCACTTCCCGACGTGGCCCATACCTTCAGGAAGGGGCACCGCATCATGATACAGGTGCAGAGCTCCTGGTTCCCGCTGGTGGACAGGAATCCGCAGAAGTTCGTAAACATCTATGAGTGCACCGAGAGTGACTTTCAGAAGGCCACGCACCGTATCTATCACGATGCAAAGCATCCGTCCCACATCACGGTGAGTGTGCTGTAGCAGGCCGGCCAACACTGGGTGAGCATAATCAGTATTATTTTTGAGAAGGTATTACCTTGTGTTTATTAATTAATAATCGGTATAATACTGTTTTATGGAAACAAAAAGTGAAATATCAAGTCCGGAGAGATCGGCTCTGATAAGGAAAATAATAGTCAGGTTTTCATTTGTTCCGCTGTTTATTGCTGTATTTACTTTATTACCTGCGGGTACCTTCAATTACTGGCAGGTGTACCTTTACTCTTCTGTTATTGTCATTCCAATGATTTTCGTGCTTTTCTACTTTCTTAAGAGAGATCCTAAATTCCTTGAACGCCGGACCAGGGGAAGAGAAAAGGTAAAAGAGCAAAAGCTTATACAGATGATCAACCTTCCGGTTTTTATGGCAGCATTTATTATTCCCGGACTTGACCGACGCTTCGGCTGGTCAGATGTTCCAGTGGAGATAATCATTATTACAAACATCGTAATTCTGGGGGGATATCTGATTATATTCAACGTTTTCAGACAGAACAGCTATGCCTCACGGATAGTAGAGACAGATAATGAACAGAAGATAATCACTACAGGGTTATACGGTGTTGTCAGACATCCAATGTACATCGGAGTGCTGATAATGTACATGCCAACTCCACTGGCGCTGGGCTCTTACTGGGGTCTTATACCAATGGCGTTCCTTCCGGTTGCTCTTGTTTTCAGAATTCTGAATGAAGAGAAGGTCCTTAAGGAAAATTTTGGTGATTATGAGGAATACTGTAAAAAAACAAAGTACAGGCTGGTACCATACATCTGGTGATTAGGTGGTCCGGGGTTCCGCCGAATACTGTAACAACAACCATGATGTCAGTTGCGGACTTCAACCATTGCATATACGGACAATGGTCACCCAAAATTAAATCATGAAATCTGAAAGGAAGAAAATGAATAATTCCCAAATTTGGGATTTCATTAAAACATTATAGAAATGCAAAGTGCAGACAGTCTCAAGAGGAGAATAGAAATGGCAGAAAGAAATGCTTCGGTAAGAGAGTCTCCCTCCGGCCCGCCAACGATAAAAGTAGGGGACGATTCCAATTCGAGTGAGATCCTTGTCTTTACTTCCCTGTGCAATGTTTATAAGGTTCAGAAGAAGGAACTTATGGACAAGTTCCAGGCGCTGCAGAAGATTGACACTGAGCCAGAGGAAAGAGCAATCTATCTTACCGGAGAAAAGAGATATAAAGGCTTTTTGATTGTGGCATTTGAGAATGGCAAAATTGGAAAAATTTCCATGGAAAGTTATAAAACCGAGTATACAAGGAAAAAACTCATGAATGGTTTCAACAGCGAATCGCGTTTGGTTTTCATTGAACTCATAGAACAAGATATTGACCTGGTTGCCATGAGCAGCATTAAAAAGGTGGTTTTGTTTAACACCTCCCTGATCAATGCTGTGGAAAGCAGGACAACAAAAGGAGTCCAGGTGATGAAACCGAAGGATGGCAGTGTAATGATAAAAGTTAATCGGCTGGAAAACACAAAACTAACTGACCCTGAATATTACCGTAAGAGTGAATCTCTTAATGCAATCGGATTTTATCTGAAACCAGGTGATGAAATCTGATTCCTGACGCACCGCGGCCTTGCAGTGGGGTCTTAATAGAGATAGTTGAGAAGATTGCTCTCCGCCATTTGGCGGCTCGCGGACTTCCATGAGGGTGACTGAAAGGCGTGAGAAGATTGCTCGCCCCGACATGTCGGGGCTCGCGGACTTCCATGGGGGTGACTGAAAGGCGTGAGAAGATTGCTCGCCCCGGTTGCCCGGGGCTCGCGGACTTCCATGGGGCCGGCCGGAAGAGAAAAAGCCTTTCATTCGCTTCGCTCACTGCGGGGCTTTGTTTTTCTTTGCTTCCGAAAGCAAGCTTTCGTCGCTTCGAAAAAATAAAGCCCGCCGCTTTCAGCGGACAGGCTTTTTCTCTTGTCGGGGTGAGAAGACTCGAACTTCCGGCCCCTACGTCCCGAACGTAGTACGCTACCAACTGCGCTACACCCCGATTTAACCTCCGTAGCTTTCTTCGACCTGCGTAGCTTCGGCGAAGCAGGTAGCGAAGGAGGCTTACCTGAAATAATTCAGGTGCGCAAAATTAATAATTTTTTTATCCCGACGGAACTTTTTTCCCTTTAAAGAGCCAGCTCGGCTATCTTGCGGTGCAGGTCGTTGCTGCTGACCGGCTTGGGCAGATAATCGGTACAGCCGGCCTCAAGGGCCCTGCGTTTGTCATCGGGGAAAGCATAGGCTGTAACCGCCACTATCGGCAGCTTCACAAAAGCCTCCTCACTGCGGAGACGACGGGTGAGCGACAGACCGTCCTCTTCGCCTTTCAGGGATATGTCCATAAGCACAAAACCGAAACTCTTGCTGTGCAGCAGATCCCAGGCCTCCCTGGCCGAGGCTGCCACATAGGTGTCATACATGCCAGAGAGCAGCTTCGTAAAGTAAAGCTGACTGTGCGGGTCGTCTTCCACGATCAGGATGGCCATTCGTTGCGACGGTGATGGTTCTTTCATATCCGTATCAGTTTATATGATAAAGATCCGGCATTTATCTTCTCAGCATGAACGAGAGCAGTGTTCCAGTCGGTGTTGCCGTGTGCCATCCGGAACTTGTCAGCCCCGCTCAGGTCATCTCCTGTTTCTTTATCCCACAAATGCCGTGCCGCAGGTGCAGCCCTGACCAGGTCGGCACATGCCCTGTCAAGTGCAACAGGGTCTGTGGAGGCAGCTATGCCTATATCATCGATCAGCGGCCTGTCGTTGTGACCCCAGCAGTCGCAGTCGGGCGAGACGTCCATTATGAAGCTGATATGCAGCGATGGTTTGCCTTTCAGCACTGCCAGCGTATATTCTGCAATCTTTTTGCTCAGGATGTCGCCCTCTGAACCCCAGACCACCCTGGCGGCATCATACTGGCATACAGCAACGCACTGGCCGCAACCGGTACACTTGTCGTTGTCAATGTGGGCCTTTCTGTCTTCACCGAGATGAACAGCATCATGGGCACAGTTGACGACGCATATGTTGCACCCGGTACAATTCTTTTCATAGATGACAGGCGGATTGCCGGAGTGGAGAAACAGTTTGCCACCCACGGAGGCACAGCCCATGCCCAGGTTCTTCAGTGCCCCGCCAAAGCCTGTCTGCTCATGACCCTTGAAGTGATTCATGGAGATGATGATGTCAGCATCAGCTATTGCAGTACCTATCATGGCCCTCCTTGTATATTCGAGATTGACCTCTACCTCACGGTAATCGGTGCCCTTGATACCGTCGCCAATAATCACGTGGCACCCGGTAGTGAGAGGATTGTAGCCGTTGAGATATGCCGCCTCAATATGGTCGGGAGCATTGGCACGCTCACCGTGGTACAGTGTGTTGCAGTCGGTGAGGAAGGGCTTTCCGCCCCTGGCTTTTACCATCCTGGCTATGACGGCCGCGAAGTTGGGCCTGAGGTATGCCAGGTTGCCCGGCTCTCCGAAATGGATCTTGATCGCGGTCATCTTGCGGTTGAAGTCGATCTCATCAATGCCCGCCGCCTTCACCAGCTTCTCAAGCTTCTTCAGCAGGTTGAGAGAAGGCGTACTTCTCATATCTGTAAAGTACACCCCGGATGGTTGCCTCTGTGTGCTGCCGGTCACTGATCAGACGTTAAGGATGTCAATTATGTCAACAATATGCTGATTCAGTCCCTTGTGCTGCTTCACCGCCTTCCTGAACGGTATAAGCACTATCTCGTCGCTCTGCAGTCCTACCATCACGCTCTGCTGCCCGTCGAGCAGTGCCTCCACGGCTGCATTGCCCAGCCTGCTGGCATTGACCCTGTCGAGGGCTGAAGGTGATCCTCCCCTTTGAAGGTGCCCCAGGATGACTACTCTCACCTCATACCCTGCGAGCTCAGGCTTCAGCCTCTCTGCGATAGCCAGGGCGCCTCCCTCTTCGTCGCCCTCGGCAACGATGATAATGTTGCTTGATTTCTTTCTCTTGTTGCCTGTCTCGATCATCCTGGCGATGTTACGTGCCTCACCCTTTATCTCAGGCATGATGATAGCCTCCGCCCCGCTTGCAATGCCGCTGTATAGCGCTATATGGCCGGCCTCGGCACCCATCACCTCAACAAAGAACATTCGGCTCATGGAGCTGGCGGTATCACGTATCTTGTCAACGGCCTCAACAACAGTGTTGAGGGCTGTATCATAGCCAATGGTATAGTCTGTACCGAAAATATCGTTGTCAATCGTGCCGGGGACACCGACAAAAGGTATGTTGTGTTCTTCGTTAAAGAGGCTTGCTCCCTTGAATGAGCCGTCACCGCCGATAACCACCACACCGTCAATCTCTGCTGCCCTGAGATTCTCATAGGCCTTCTGCCTTCCCTCCGGTGTCCTGAATGCTTCGCAGCGTGCTGTCTTAAGTATCGTGCCTCCCCGTTGTATGGTGTCCGACACTGTATGTGCATAAAGCTGTTTGAAATTGGCATTCACCATTCCCAGGTATCCATGTCTTATACCTATAACCTCCAGGTTGTTGTAAATGGCAGTGCGGGTGACAGCCCGTATGGCTGCATTCATGCCGGGAGCGTCACCACCCGATGTGAGAACGCCTATCTTCTTTATTTTCCCCATTTAACCAATGATTTAATTCACTGCGAAATTACTAATATTTTGTGCAATGTCAATTTGGAGTTCCAACATTGTCACATCTTCTCAACAATGCCGGCCACCTTCTGGATAAGCCATTTGGGAGTTGAGGTGGCACCGCATATCCCTACGCTTTTTGCATCCCTGAGCCACTCAATATCTATCTCCTCCGGTGAGGAGACGAAATAGGAGTTTTCGTTCTCCCTCCTGCACACATCGTAAAGCATCCGTCCGTTTGAGCTCTTCATGCCGCTGACGAACAGGATCACATCATGTTTCCGTG
>CALMRD010000226.1 GCA_937871625.1 uncultured Bacteroidales bacterium
TTAACCTCATCAAGGCCAAACGGCTCAAGAGTGCGATCCGGTGACGGGGGCTCTAAGACAGACCTGACGGTGACAGTCGCCTTCGGCTGTATGTTTGTCCCGGTAACCTTTCCTGTTACTGTATATGTGCCGGCGACAAGCACCTGGCTGTTATCCTCCGGTGACGGCCAGATCACTCTCACATCCGGCCATTCCACTCCCCTATCCGCCCATTCAAGGTCATTCCTGTAGACGCCCTTTACAAAGCGGGGCAGCCGCGGGAGATATCCAACCGTGGTCTCCGCCTCTATATCAGGAATGCTGATCAGGAAGGCATTGAAGAGCTGCGGCGTTGTGTCAGAGAACACAAAAAGATACTGTTCAGCCTGATCTTTTCTCCCGGAGAAGGTCTGATCCGCGCTCAGAGCATCGCTATAAATCCCTGCGAATTGTGGTGTTCCGCCTGTTCCGTCAGAGACCTGGTCCCTGTCCTGTGCAAGCATCAGGGAGGTGCCTGATGCACATAGAATCAGTAAAAATAAAGCGGACAACCTGTTAATTTTCATAATTAAATTCTTCCCTGGTTGCTTTTTCATCAATGAATGAGGCAGGTTTATTAATTCACCAGGTCCAAATTACGAGATATTAATAAAGTTCCACAGGTCAGGCCTGTCATTCTTTCGTTAAAAATTTAATATAAGACTTTATACCGTTTCCGAATAATGAACGATGGTCAAGCACCTATGAGGAATAGTCAGGAACCCGGACTATTAATCTGAAGTCCCGGCTCTCATTGGTCCCGGTCATTTGTCAGGTCCGGGAATTAAGAATCAGAGTCTTGATTTTACTCACCGGCGACAACCCGGGTTCGTATTCAGGATTTCCCTTAGCCAGCCGACGGACGGTCACCATTCTTTGCTTATTCTTACAATCCTGGTGAAGGAGTGACCTTTTTCGCTACCCTGATGGCCGGGAAAGACATTGAATATTTCAGCCTCTAATAATGAATTCAGTATGAGCAACAAAAAGAATTGACTTTGCCTGATTCACGATGTACATTTGTTAGACAAGAACTTGAAAGACTTAATTAAAATCAGGAGGAATTACTATGGCAAGCACCTATCGCAGAATGGTCACCGGCATTATCATGTTGTTTTTATTAGGGATCTGCTCCTCATTTGCACAGACAGGAAATGATCGGCAGGAGAATCTCCTGTCACCTGACAGCCTGTTCAGCGCTGCAAAGATTATTATTGACTCGTCACCATGTAAGGTTCTTATCACGGTGGATGAGAACGGGAAGCCATTTGCAAGGGAAATGGCACCATTTCCAATTGAAAAAGACTGGGTAATATGGCTTGGGACATCAACAATAAGCCGGAAAGTAAGGCAGATTGAAAATAATCCCAATGTAGTCGTTTATTATTATGATCCCAGTGGGAAAAGTTATGTTTCAATATCAGGGAAAGCGAGCCTGGTGAATGATCCGGATCTGAAAGCAAAATACTGGTTTGATTCCTGGAAGGTATACTACGCGGATCGCGATAAAGAATATATTCTTATCAAAGTAATACCTGAAAGCATGGAGGTAGTAAGCTACAAATACAATATTTTCTGGCTCAGCAATACAGACCCGCAGATGTTCAGATTTGAATGATTCGGGACTGCATGTGAGCGGTCCGAGCCAGCCATACAAAATATTTAACCCGGATATCTTACTGCATCAGCTTAAGGAAATAATACCCATCAATATCTGAGTAGGGTGTTTCAAGGAATCTTATGATTTCACTGTTGATGAGATCTGGATTCTCAAGAGGGACCAGGTGTGAGGCATGCGGTACAATGAAAAGTTGTGCTTTGGGCAGGTTTTTATATAATGAAACTGTATGGTCGAGGCTTATCATATCATGATCTCCAGCGATAATCAGGAAAGGTACTTTGATGGTATTCAATTGTTCCGGAGTGAAATTCGGATATTTCGCCATTAAATTTCCAAGTTTCTCCTGGATGATGGGTATCCTTTGGGGATCAGGTGAGAGGCTATCCGCTTTTTCACCTGCTTCTTTCATGAATTCAGAAATCCTTAAAATCAGAGGGTCATCAGGGGCCATGACGACGCTGTCAGGCGGGGCCATCCAGTTCTCATTTGTGTAATTTGCCCCTAAGGTCACCACTTTCAGCACCTTTTCAGGGTGAGCATATGCCAGTTCCAGGCCAATGTTGCCGCCGTCGCTCCAGCCAACCACGTTGACCTTCCCGAGATCAAGTTTGTCGATCAGTGCAGCCATGTCAGATGCCATCAGCGCATAGGTGATCTCCTGGTCGGAGTCACTGGTGCGCCCCTGGGCTCTGCTGTCGACGGCGATGACCATAAAGTGTTTGGAGAGCTCGGGGATCTCGTATATGAAGTTCCCGATTGAACCGCCGTTCCCGTGAAGAAGCAACAAAGGCTCACCTTCACCGTAGATCTCATAATATACCCTGATGTCGTTTACGTCGGCATAATTGCCTGCAGCAGGATTTGACCCGTAATCGGTTTTGGTTTCTTGTTTTTGAGTATTACAGGAAACCAAAATCATGACAGAGAGAAAGAAAATAACATTTTTCATAATTCCCGGGTATTAAGGTTTCAGATCTGAATTGAGGAAAACATTGTTTTGTATAAGAATAGCTAATTTAGAAAACAATCAAATGCAAGTCAAGGCGCTGCTGATTGCATGATGCAATGCATACCTTCACCTGCAGTTTGCCGGTTCGCCGCCAGCCCTGCCACTGACACATCGCCAGCAGGAGGCTATTGTTTGATTTGTTGTTTAAGTTGAAAATCAGCTTTTTGTGAGAAGATAAAATATTTAATTTGTAACAGGGTAGTTCAACTTTCTCTTCATTATTTCAACAGGGAAGGGTTTCCCATGCCCGGGGAATACTGTGGTTACCCCTTTATCAATCAGGATTTTCCAGTTTTCTTTGATCGCATTGATATCCTGGGCATAAATTGGCAGTCCGGGTGTTTGGCATTCCGCTGTCAACCAGTACAACATCTTTCCCGCAGATTAAGTAACAGCTGGTTACTCCAAGACTGAACGA
>CALMRD010000227.1 GCA_937871625.1 uncultured Bacteroidales bacterium
ACAGCTTATCACCAGATAGTACCCCTGCAGGCCCATGTCAGCATAAAACTTGCTGGTGAAAAAAACGATAATATAGACAGCAGAGGTTATTATACCTACCGGCCACAACCATATTTTTTGTTTTATCTCGAGAAAAACATAGATAATCCCGGCCACTGCCCCGAAAATTTCGATCCAGTTGTTTGATAACCAATCAGATATTATCATAATGCTTATTTCAGTCAGAACTTCAGCCCGAGCCTTATCATAAAATTTGTTCCAGCCTGCGGGAAATAATATGACCAGCTTTTTTCAATTCCGTCCTCAAACCAGTTGCCGCCATAGGCATTACTTTCATACTCTGAATTTAAGATATTATTGACCAGAAGCTGAACCTCTGCAGTCCTGATATGTTTTATAGCCGGCTCAAAATCGATCATTACATTACTGACAAAGTATGGATCGAGCATCCTGTCACTGTTCATTGTATTGTCAAAGTATTGCTTCCCGACATATTTACTTATCAGATGAAGGCGCAGGCCGGGCATCAATACCAGTGAAAGGTCGCTGCTTCCCGTTAATGGAGGCGAATAGGCTATATCTACCTTTCCGAGTTCCCTGCTTTTATACTCCGACGACCAGTCAGTTGTATTATAATCAACGTAATGTTCAATAAAATCAACGATCCTGTTTTTACTTAAAGTCAGGCCTAAGTCCCACCTGATGAAATCTGCCGGAATAAAACCCGCTGTTATCTCTGCTCCCACCCTGTAGCTTTTCCCGACATTTGTCATGATAGAATACCCTGTATTGCTCAGTTCACCTGTGGGGACCAGCTGATCCTTATAAAACATACCGTAAAAATTGAGGGCAAGTGTGCTTTTGTCCGTTCTGAGTTTATACCCAAGTTCGGTATCAAAGAGCCTTTCAGGGGCCGGGGTGGCATCAGCGTCACCGGCGGCTTCCTTGAAGTCGGTACGGGTAGGTTCCCTGTTTGCCACGGAAAATGAAAGATATGCCTCCTGGTTCGATGTTATTGAATAAAACACGCCGGCTTTAGGATTGAAGAAATTATATTTATGAATCTGTCCGATAAATTTAAGGTCATCATCGATGCCATCAAGATCATATCTTATAAACCTGTACTGCAGATCACCAAAAAAAGATAATGCCGGGGATAACGACCAGCTGATCTTTCCATAGAAGCTGGCCTCTCCTTTCTCACCGTTGTTAAAATACCATTGATGATCCCGTTCCGTTGCACCGGGAAACCTCATCCAGATTATCCGTCCGTAGTGATCGCCCGAGTAAAGATTCATCCCTCCCCCGACAGAAGCTTCAATTCTGTCATTACGGTAATTCAGGGAATAGATCAATCCGTAGAAATCGTTCGCCATCCATTTTCTCCGGATGAGATCACTGATGTAAACAGAAGTTTCACTTATATTTACCGGTGGCAGGCCATATCCGGCCAGAGAAGCATCTTCCTTGAATTCCTCGTAATAACCCTCGCCCATAGTATAATGGAGGGCTGTATGAAGGGAAAGAGAGCTTGCCACTCTACGTCTGTAAATCAGATGGAAATGATTCTGGGTATAATTATCGCTCTCATTTTCATAGTATCGGGGGAGTCCGTTACTGTCGGTATATTCTCCAGCCGGATTATACCTTCTGTTAACTTTCAGCATATCTTTCGGTACCCCCCACCAGCCTATTCCTGTATGCTCCTTCCCCAGTATAATGTTTGCCTTAATCATTGATTTTCCTGTTCTGTAAAGTGCACTCATGAATGCGGATGTATGTTCAGAACCGGTCCGGTCGATAAATCCTTTGCTTCGCAGATCCGAGTAACGCATCTGGAAGGCGAACCTCTCCTTCAGCAGGCCTGTTCCTGCTGTTATATTGTTCTTAAAAGTGCCAAACGATCCGGACGATGAATTTATCTCGGCAAATGGCTCATTTTCAATGCCGCGTGTCTGAATATTGATCGATGCCCCGAATGCTCCCGCCCCGTTTGAAGAGGTACCAACACCTCTCTGGACCTGAATATTATCAACTGATGCGGCCAGGTCGGGCAGATCAACCCAGAAAACCTGCTGAGATTCAGGATCATTGAGAGGTATGCCATCGACAGTTACATTGATCCTGCTGGCGTCAGAGCCTCTTATCCTCATACTGGTATAGCCTATGCCGTTGCCCGACTCAGATGTTTCAACAAATGATGGTGTAAGACTTAAAAGATAGGGAAGTCCCTGTCCTGAATTACGCTTTTTAAGGATCTCCCCGGTGACATTAGTATAGGCCATGGGTGCCTGTTCACCTGCTCTTGTTGAGCTTATGATCACCTCATCGGTTATGACGGCCCTGGGAATAAGTACCACATCAAGGATGGTATCTCCGCCAAGAGTCAGGGGGACGATCCGGGTCTCAAAACCTATGAATGAAACTTTTATAGTGTATCTTCCTCCATTAAGATCACCCAGTAAATACAAGCCGTCCGAACCTGTCTGTACCCCCGTAAAGG
>CALMRD010000228.1 GCA_937871625.1 uncultured Bacteroidales bacterium
TCAGCCCTGTCATATTATCAGTAACCGTACCATTCTCGTTATCAGTAAATCTTCTTTGTAGAAATGATACTGATAATTTCTTCACGAATATGTTTTTATAAAAGGCCGATAAAGTGGTTCTCCATCCATTTTTTTTAACTGATCTCCATGCACTCCACAATACCCATTTAGATTTAAAATTCCTTTTGACTATTTTAAACTCGTCGTTTAAGGATATCTCAGAATAAAACTTATCCCCATTAAAATTTGATAAACGTGGCTCATACCTTACTATAACTCCCGAATTAAATAATCTCATACCCCAATCCAAACCAATTGCAGTAATTGTTTCAAAACAAGTATCAAAAAAGATTTATATTGAAGGACTGAGTCCCCGGGAACATCAATGGGAACCTGCAGATCCATATTTAAAGGAATACGAACATCCTGTTGTTCTGAATTATAATCCTCCACCCAGAAGAGGAGGTAAAATTGAAGGTCATGGCGGAGGAGGGACCCAGACACCTATGATATGGAGCAGGCTGGCAATTGCTCTTCGCGAAAACAAGCTGCCCGACTGGGACGTGTACGATTCAGTAACAAGCAGTGCAATCTCACCTGTAACTGAAGCATCAGTGGCTGGCAGAGGAAAGCCTGTTGATTTTCCTGATTTTACAAAAGGAAAATGGAAGACCAATCCGAAACTTGATCTGGTATAGCCCGGCGGGCTACACCAGTATCTTTGTCTGAAGATTCGTAAGGCTTGTCCGGATATCTGTAAAAGGAGCGTTTTCACGGCTCTGATCCTGCTCTACAACCATGAATTTCATTCCTGCAATATCCTTTACCGCAAGGATCCTTTTAAAATCGATAACACCGGCACCTACAGGAGCAAAATCCTGAACTCCCACGGTTGTAAAGAAAGGAGCCTCATTGGTGAACATATCCTTCATATGGAATAATTCAAACCTTCCGGGATATTTTTTAATGATCTCAACAGGATCCTGTCCAGCCTTGGTGGTCCAGAACAGATCGATCTCCATTGTAACAAGATTCTTGTCAAGTTCGGCCATAAAAACATCAAAATACGGGATCTTCCCTTCAACCGTGTCGAACTCGAAATTATGATTGTGATAGCCGAACATTATCCCATGCTTCTTCATTATCTCTCCTACCTTGTTCCAGTCTGCTGCCATCTTCTGATAGCTTGCAATTGAGGTACGGGCTTCTTCAACAACCCATGGCTGAATACAGTATTTCACACCAAGCTTCGCATGGTCTTCAGCCATTTTTGTAGCATTTTCAAGGGTAATACCTTCAGCTTCCACCTGGGTATGACTGCTTAGAATTTCCATTCCGAGGTCATTAACAAGCTTCTTAAATTCAGCCGGTTCATATCCGTAGAACTTACCGTCGGCATAGCCCGCAAGTTCCATGTATTTATAACCAATTTCAGCTACTTTTTTCAGCGATCCTGCCGGATCTGCCGTCATGGCATCGCGGATAGTATACAGCTGAAGACCTATTCCGGGAATTTTTTTACTGCAGGAATAGTTCGAAAATAAAAAGGCTCCTGCCGTTCCGGCAGCTGCCAGCTTCACGAAATTTCTTCTTGAATGTAAGTTCTTCATGGTCATAAATATTTATTATTATGTTTGCTATTATTTTCGGTAAATCAGGTAATAAAAATAATACAATAGTCTTAAATAATTTTATACCCGGAAAATTTTATTTTTGGGATTTTGAATATAATCGTAACAACCTCCGACGGATCTCACACGATCTTTGTTCCTGAGCTTAATGAGCACTATCATTCGGTTCATGGTGCAGTGCAGGAATCGGAATTCATTTTCATAAAGAACGGCCTGGATCTCTGCAATGCCGATCCGGTCTGCATTTTCGAGGTGGGTTTCGGGACCGGTCTGAATGCCCTGCTTACTTCATTAAAAGCCTTTGAACAACGCAGATCTGTTTTCTATACTGCCATAGAGAAGTACCCTCTTGATGAACAGCTGATCAATTCACTTAACCACTATAGTTTTGGCGGTGAAGGCGGAAACGATATCATCAATCGGATCCATAGGGCCGGATGGGGGGTAATGTGTCGCATTTCACCTTATTTCAACATCCTTAAAATCAAAGGTGATCTGCTCACTGAAAAGATCACGGGAAATTATGACCTTATTTATTTCGATGCATTCGGTCCCGACAAGCAGCCCGAGATGTGGACTAAAGAAATCCTGGCAAAAATTTCGGAAGTAACATTAAAGGGAGGGGCTTTTGTGACCTATTCGGCAAAGGGTGAAGTTAAGCGTAATTTAAGGGCTTGTGGCTTCACTGTAAAGGTGGCTGACGGGCCGCCGGGAAAGAGGCATATTGTAAGGGCAATAAAAATCTGAAAAAAAGTAAGCAACACTTTTTTGCAAAGT
>CALMRD010000229.1 GCA_937871625.1 uncultured Bacteroidales bacterium
TGGCAACAGTGAGATAACCCAATGCAGCACCGGCAAGGTCTGAAGCATATACAGAACCCGTCGTCCCTCTGGCCCCTGCTGAGGTGAGAATCCTGTAAACGGCACCTGTAACAAAACCTGCTGCCGGAAGAGAAAGGAAGATCACTATTATGACAGTCCGGGGTGTGGCCGTGACAAGAGCCGGACTCAGAAGTCCGGTAACAAGGTATATAACCGCCAGGATCAAAGTGCAGACTGAGAGTTTCTTAAGGGCCAGAAGGTGCCCCCGGGCCGCACCAGCCGCCAGTCCCGCCATGAGCAACGTCAGTATTATCGCTGACAGTATGTAGATGTTGCCTGCGGTGATCTGCAGGATGAATATCATTATCATGCCAAATCCCGCCAGAGCAGCCGATGAGGTGAACATCATGAGACCTCCCCGGCGCGTAAATAGGAAAGGAATCAGAATCGAAATCACCAGTAATATTATCATCTCTCCGCTGTTGCCCATGCGCTCCAGCGAAAGAATGTTCGCAAAGAGTGATGAAACAGGCCTCAGTGTACTGTTCATCCCCGCTTCCCTGTCAACCTGCAGGACTATCTGTTCACTCCTTCTCCTTATCTCCCCGTCATCAAGATAGTCGCTGTTTACGTAACTGTTTGTCAGTGATCTGATTCCGGACAGGTGCGCTATCGTCGTGGTGACCGGGCGGTCAGAGGCTACGGCGTAAAGAGCCGAACCAGGTATCAAAGCTATGTGGTTGAATGCCTCGTCCAGGGCATTGTAGAGAGGGGAGAAGCTCCTCCTGTAACTCTCCGGAGAATAATTGTAGTATGGCATGGGAGTGCAGAGAAAGATACCCTTATCTGAAAGATGCTCCTTCACCAGTTGAAAATACTCCACCGTGTAAAACCTGGTGACCGCAAGGGTGGAGGGTGGAGGTATCAACTGCAGCACGGCATCGTATTCCTCTTCACTGTCTCTCAGCTCCGTTATCGGGTCATTACTGATCACGGTCACCTTCATGCCTCCGGCCACAGTGTCACTGATACCTTCAGCAGCAATAATACCCGGATCATGTTCAAGGTAAACCAGCTCACCGATATTATACTTTTCAAGCTCGGGCAGATGCTTCCGGAGACCTCCGGCGATGAGCATGACCTTCTCGTATTCTTCCCTCTGCAGAAGTGCATAGTGAATGTTCTCCTCCCTGCTGACAACGTCGCTGCTGAAAAAGAGGGGCCTGTGATCGTAGAAGACGGTTTGCTCCCCACCGTAAATGGCAGTGGTAATGTTACCAAACGGCGTATCTGTGCTCTTCACGGTTGTGACATCACGCAGGAGAAGGCTTCTTGCAGTCAGATCAGGATTGATCGTGATTATCAGGAGAGCCAGGGGTATCAGCAAGATCATAGCTGTCCTTTCAGCACGGACGTTATATCCGAGCAGGGTCACGGAAATAACAGCGGCGAGAAGCAGTATCAGAAGATAGAGTTCGTAATTGGGTATGTGAAGGGTCACTGTCATGGCAGTAACTACCCCGGCTGCCACAGACCCCGCTGTCTCAACACCGAAGCTGCTGCCGGGGGCCAGCCCCGAGTCAGTCTTCCTGATGACTGAGAGCCTGATGAATACCAGTGATGCGATGAATGTCACAGGG
>CALMRD010000230.1 GCA_937871625.1 uncultured Bacteroidales bacterium
AGAAAGCCATGAATCCAAAATCATTCCCGGTGATGATCAATCCGGCTACTGCTCCGAAAAGGCTTAAAGGAATGGTCAGCATTATCATGCCGACCTCCTTGAGGTTCCGGAACTGGAAAAGCAGGACCAGTAAAATTACAATAAGGCTGATGGCCAGTGCTATTGTCAGATAGGAGTAGGTTTCCTGCTGGTTTGCATACTCTCCGCCGTAGTATATCCTGTATCCTTGGGGCAGGTTCAACCGGGCAATCTCAGGTTTTATCTGCTTAAGCAATTCCGACGGAAGGATGCCGTCTATAGTTTCGCTCTGGATGGTAAGGGTACGGACACCATTTCGGCGGATTATCCTTCCCGGCTGCCACTGCGGTTTCAGATCGGCAATCTGCCGCAGGGGGACTGAAGCACCCGTGACAGGCGACTGCACATAAATATTTTCCAGATCTTCCGTATTGCGGCGGTACCCCTCGTCGAGCCTGAATACAATTTCAACAGGATTGTTCCCTTCATAAAGTGTTGAGACAGGATACCCGGAGAACCCTGCAAATATCATCTGCGAAACGCTTGCTGTTGTAAAGCCAAGGCGTTTTGCTTCATCCCTGAGATCGATATTAATTCCGTATGCATCTTCTCTGAAATCGGCCCTCACCTTATCGCTTCCGTGAGTGGCCCGTAAAATATCCTGTACTTCACTTCCTATCACTTTCAGTCTGTTAATTTCCCTGCCCGATATCCTCACTTCAACATGGGCGTTCAGGGGCTGCCCTTGTTGCATCATTTTGACATTGACCGAGCCTTCAGGCACCAGGGAGTCAACTTTTGCCTTAATGTCGCCGTATAAAGATTTTGTATCTATCTGGTTTCTTGTATTTATCAGTATTTGTGCATAATTACTTCCGGGCATTTCAGGAGAATAGTTATAATAGAATCTCGGGGCGCTTCTTCCCAGGAAAGTAGCAAATGATCTGATCCTTTTATCACCCTTAATGACCTCTTCTATTTTCAGCATGGATTTTTCTGTCTTTTCCAGACTTGTTCCTGTGGGCATCCAGAGTTCAACTATGAACTGATCGCGTTCAGCTTCAGGAAAAAATTTCTGTTTTATCCCGAACAGGAAGAGAAGTGCGGCAAGCAAGATTGTAGCCAGACTACCTGTGATAGTTATTCCCGAATGATTCAGGCACCAGTCAATCGACTTATTATAAGTATTTTGAAGGAAGTCAAGAAAAAATGTTTTCCTGCTTAGCCCGACAGCATCCTGGTCATGGAGTCCTTTTTTAATAAAGATAAAGCAAAGGAGGGGTGTCAGTACCATTGCTACAACGAATGATGATGCGAGAGCGATAGTAACTGTTATTGGAAGCGCTCTGATAAATTCGCCTATTGCACCGGTAAGTATTATAATCGGAAGGAAAGATGCAATTATTGTCACAGTCGCGGTCAGGACAGGGACAACCAGGTCGGTGGCACTTCGCCATGCTGCTGTCCATCGGTCATTTCCCCGGTCGAGCAGTTCAACATAATTATCAGCAATTATCACTGCATCGTCAACCACAATGCCCAGTACCGCTATAAGTGATGCCAGAGAAACCTGGTGGAGCTCAATTCCGAAAGTGTGAAGAAGTGCCAGGGTTACGGAGACTGTCATAGGGATAGCTGTAGCTGCAACTGCAGCTATCCGGAAGGGGAGCAACAGAAATACAACGAGGATCACGGCAGTTATAGCCATAAGAAATTCACGAAGGAATTGCGAAATACTTTTCCTGACAACTTCGGGCTGATCAACTATTGTGGTGATTTTCAAATTGCCCGGAAGATGTCCGGCAAATTGATCCAGTTTCTTTTTTACTTCCCTGCCTGTTTTTACAATATTCTGGCCTTCATGCATCTGAATGGCAAGAAGCATAACCCTGTGCCCGTTTATTGTAATTTTACTGGTGGCATCAGCATAGCCTCTTGAAATACCGGCAACATCGTCCAGCCTTATTACGGCTCCTGTTTTTGAGGTCGCGACGATCTGATTTCTTACATCATCAATTGAACGGTAATGACCACCCGTATACAAAGGCGTGATGAGATCATCTGTTTTAAATTCACCGGCAGGTCCAATGACATTCTGAGACTGCATTATCCTGATAATCTGCTGCAGGTTAAGATCATACTGCATCAATTTCTGCGACCTGAAAGAGACATTTATCTGCTCGTTCTGTTCACCGATCTTTTTCAGTTTGGAAATGCCGGGGATTGTCCGAAGGAGGTCTTCGAGCCGCGACAGATATTCTTTCATCTCTACATAACCGGCATCATCGGTTTCAATGCCAATGATCATCGATTCAGTGTCACCGAAATCCGAGTTCACGAGAGGTCCGATCACCTCACTCGGAAGGTCAATGCTTTTTATAACCATAAGGTGGTGGCGCAGTTTGCTCCAGAAAATATCGGGCTTTCTTACATTGTCGCGCAGCCAGATATGTATCTCTACCATTCCGCTGGTAGTGATTGAATAGGTTTTCTTCTTATGGACCTCTTCGAACTGAAACAGATACTCTTCCAGCTTACAGGTTACCTGATCTTCAACAATAGCTGCATCAGCACCGGGGAAATATGCAATTACGAGGCCGGCCGGTACTGTGATCTTCGGATCTTCACGCCGGTGC
>CALMRD010000231.1 GCA_937871625.1 uncultured Bacteroidales bacterium
CAGGAAGTCCAACCTTTTCCTCGAGAGAATTGAGACAATGAAGGGCGACATACTTACCGAGGAGGCCTATAGTCACTGGAGTGCCGTTGCCCGCTTCTTCAGGGGCTATGAATACAGCAGGCTTGTGAGCGTATTTGGTGATGTGCCTTATTATGATAAGGTAATACTTGACTCGGAAATGGATCTCCTTTACAAGGACAGGGATTCCAGGACTCTTGTCATGGATAAGGTGTATGATGATTTTGTCTACGTATTGGCCAACATGCGCCTGTCTGACGGAAATGCCCAGTACCTGAACAGGTACATCGCTGCCGGATTTATTGCACGGTTCATGCTTTTCGAGGGTACCTGGCAGAAGTATCACCTCAACAATACGGAGAAAGCCACGAAGTATCTTCAGCTTGCGGTTGAGGCTGCAAATCTCGTGATGGCATCAGGCAAGTTTTCCTTTACGAGTGATTTCCGTTCACTGTTCGGATCGATGGATCTGGCAGGCAACAAGGAGGTGATAATGTACAGGCATTACGATGCAGCACTGGGTGTCACACATCATATTGCGTCATATGCCAATACAACAGAAAGTCAGCCTAATTCAGGTAACCTGTGGCTAGCCAAGTCATTCATCTGTGCTGACGGGCAGGTATATCAGTCATCAACACTGCCTGATGCTGACAAGCTTGATTTTGTGAGCATGATCGCCACCCGCGACCCGCGCTTTGAAGCCACCTTCTGGGATGCACCGATGAAAGAGGCTGCCACGCTGCTTCTCTCTGACAAGTTCATTGACAGGATAGGCCCGACATACTATGGAGGCTCCTACCCGGCCCAGTACGGCTCGAACACCAATACCAACGATGCCCCTGTGATGAGGCTCGGAGAGGTGGTTCTTAACTGGATTGAGGCAAAGGCTGAACTTGCAACGATGGGTGGCCCGGCCGTCAGCCAGGCAGATATAGACGCATCGATCAACGCAATACGCAATCGCCCGCTGGATGCAATTGCCATTGGCAAGGGAATACAGAAGACCACTCCTTTGTCACTGGCAAGCCTTCCGGATGATCCCGATCGCGATGCCGATGTTACTCCGCTGTTATGGGAGATACGCCGTGAGCGCAGAATGGAGTTTGTTTATGAACATTCACGGCTGCTTGACCTCAAGCGCTGGAAAAAGCTCAGTTACATGGATGTCACCACCAATCCCGATCTGCACCTTGGATTATGGATTGACTTCCCTGTTGAGTTTCCAGAGTGGCTGATTCCTGCCAAGGTTGGCAAACTCAAGGTCCAGGACGGCACTGGAACCGTGATAACATATAACGGTACCAATGCAGCAGAGATGGTCGGGTATTATATTCCTGAGAACATTGCCCCCAGGGATGCATTCACCGACAGGGTCTATCTCGCACCTGTCGGAATGACACAGATAGCCGAGTACACTGATAAGGGTTATACTCTGACTCAGACTCCCGGCTGGTAGATGATTTTTGGTTGCCCCGCAATGGGGTAGAATTTGGGTTGGTTATTGCAGAGACGCGCACCGCGCGTCTCTGCTTTTTTTTGCAGTATTTTTACCTCAGATGGGACCTGTCGCAGTCGCCTGCCAGGTCCCGGGAATAGCAAATTACTCAGGATGTATGATAACAGCCTTTGGTTACGTTCTGACGGAGCCACAGTGCTATTCGACGAATTATCGGGGTTGCACTGAATGTAACAATTTGATATAAAATAATATATCGAGAATTGTGATAAATGTCAATACTAAAGTCATTTTTGCCATTATGCTTCTGACATATATATTTTTGAAAAAAATACAACTTGTCATACATCTTATCAGGAAAACAATTATCTTGCTTTGCGTATTCAGGATGATCAATCAGGGTCAGGCCATGACTCGAATCAGTACTATTTGACCCTTGAATGTGGCATTTTGAATAAATGTTGTATATTGGCTAATCGAATAATACTGGTGATTCAATCACCAGCTTATTACTTTATAAAACCCGAAATACTAACTTAAAACATTGATTTATGTTAATGTCAAAAAAAGTGACCGAATGGTGTAAGCGCTTTATACTTTCGGTGTTTGCCCTGCTTCTTGTTTCCGGGACGTTGATCGCCCAGAATACAAGAGTGACCGGCAAGGTTACAGACAACGCCGGTCTGCCAATACCGGGGGTGACAGTACTGATTGAAGGTACTACCACCGGTGTGGCAACAGACTATGATGGCACATACTCAATTGAGGTCCCCTCGAACGGTGTGCTTCTCTTCTCTGCTATCGGAATGGAGAGTCAGAGAGTGCCTGTTAACGGTAGGTCAGTCATAAACCTTACAATGGCTGAATCATCGGTGATGGTTGAGGAAGTTGTGGTCACAGCCCTCGGTATCGAAAAGGAGAAGAAGGCCCTGGGTTATGCCGTACAGGATCTCAAGAGCGATGAGATCATGAGGAACAAGCAAACCAACGTTATCAACTCCCTGGCGGGCAAAGTAGCCGGGGTGAATGTCACTCAGTCAAGCGGTTCGGCCGGCTCCGGTTCTACCATCATCATCCGTGGAGGCAACTCAGCCAGTGAATCACGTGACAATCAGCCCCTCTTCGTGGTTGACGGTATAATCTATGATAACTCAACCGTGAACAGCGGAAACTCAGGAACCGACGGTGTTACAAAAATAAATACCTCATTCGGTAACCGCGTGATGGACATCAACCCTGATGATATTGAAAGCATGTCGATACTTAAGGGTGCTGCCGCTTCTGCACTCTACGGTTCACGTGCGGCAGACGGAGTGGTGATTATTACAACAAAGAGAGGAAGTGAAGGTCCGGTGAAGGTTGACTTCAACTCAAAATACTCATATTCCTGGACCGGTATTCTTCCTGAGCTTCAGGGTGTTTACGGCAGAGGATTCTATAACCAGGCCGGTGTGTTCAGTGACTTTACCACCCAGTCATGGGGTAATCCGATCACAGGAACCGTCTATGACAATGTCGGTAACTTCTTCCAGGGAGGCAATGTATTCGATAACAGTCTGAGCATTTCCGGTGGGAGCAAGAGCAACAGCTTCTATCTGTCAGCTTCCAATTTCAATCAGACAGGTGTAGTTCCGATGACCAGCTATGAAAAGACAACATTCCGGTTCAACGGTGAGCAGAAGTATGGCAAGCTAACAGTGGGAGCCAATGCTGCCTATTCAGTTTCAAATACACTGAAGACGCTGACGACAGCCGGTCTGTATGACGGTGGTGGCAACGGAACCATGACAGCCCTCTACGGATGGGCCCGCAGTGATGATATGTCAAAATACCTGAACGAAGACGGGACCAAATACAGGAGATTCGAAGGTCTTCTGGAGCTCGCTGAGGAGGTTGAGAATCCATACTGGATACTTAACAAGAACAAGCTGACCGATGAAGTCAACAGGTTCACAGGCGGCATCAATGCAACCTTGGACGTGACCGAATGGTTTAATGTTCTCTATCGTGTTGGCTACGACTCCTATAATAGCGGGGCATATACCTATATTGCTCCCGGAGGCTCTGTCGTGGAAAAATACCAGGATGGCAGGCTGAGCAAGAGTGGAGTGGACTACCAGTTCATCACATCAAACCTGATGCTCAATTTCAACAAGAGTTTAGGGGACTTCGACCTGAATCTCCTGCTGGGACATACTGCAGAGAGCACCAACAGGGTGTCACGGACAATCTGGGGATATGGGTTTTCCACTGCAGGTACCATAAGCTTTGCAAATATTGTTGACGACACCAAGTTCTTTACGGAAAGAAACGTTACAAAACGCCTGGTGGGTGCCTTCGGTGAATTCAGAGCCTCCTACAAGAGTATTGCTTATCTGACAGTGACAGGAAGAAATGACTGGTCGTCAACACTGCCCATAGAGAACCGGTCCTATTTCTATCCCTCAGTATCCGGTAGCCTTGTCTTCACCGAATTGCTGCCCAAGAACAATATACTCTCATTCGGTAAGATACGTGCATCCTGGGCACAGGTTGGTAAAGATGCGGGCGCCTATGCAACCAACACCTATCTCTGGGCTCCTGCCGTAGTAAGTGCGCAGTTTGTCGGTACCGGTAACAGCTGGACAGGAGGAAGCCCGAACCTTGTACCGGAGATACAGACATCTACTGAGTTTGGAACGGAACTGCAGTTTCTGCAGGGAAGGTTGGGGCTCGACTTTACCTATTATACGAGCGTGACCGAGAACCAGCTGGCAAGTCCCCGTCTCGCCCAGTCTACAGGCTATATCTTCCTGACACTCAACAGTGGTTCGGTCCACAATAAGGGTATGGAGCTCTCGATTAACGCGACTCCTGTCAGGAGTCGGGATTTCACCTGGGATCTTACCCTGAACCTCTCCGGGAACCGCGGTACTCTGGGTGACTTTCTCCCGGGTGTAGGATTATTCTATGTGACCGATGTTCAGATCGGGGGAGTGAAAGCTGCCTCCATCCCCAATGGCGGATACTTCCTTGGCCTTACAGGAGACTACTGGGAGAGAGAGAAGGATGGTGACGGCAACGAGATAGCTGACGGAAGGTATCTCATTGACGAAGCTACCGGACTT
>CALMRD010000232.1 GCA_937871625.1 uncultured Bacteroidales bacterium
CTGGTACCCTTCGATGACATCTCCGACCTTGATGTCGTTGAAGCCTTCGATATTCAGTCCGCACTCATACCCTGAAGAGACCTCCCTGACGTCATCCTTGAAGCGTTTGAGTGATCCCAGTTCACCGGTGTAGATGACAATACCGTCACGTATCACCCTCACCCTGGTGTTGCGTGTCACCTTACCGTCACGGACGAAGCATCCGGCTATGGTGCCTACCTTACCGATCTTGAATACCTCACGCACTTCGACGGTGGAGACGATCTCCTCCTTGATCTCTGGTGAGAGCATACCTTCCATGGCTGACCTGATCTCCTCGATGGCGTCATAGATGATTGAGTAGAGGCGTATGTCTATGCCCTCCTTCTCTGCCAGCTTCCTGGCGCTGAGCGAGGGTCTCACCTGGAAGCCCACGACTACGGCGTTGGAGGCGGCAGCCAGCAGGATATCGGATTCGGATATCTGACCTACGGCCTTGTGGATGATGTTTACCTGTATCTCCTGTGTTGAGAGCTTGATCAGCGAGTCGCTCAGCGCCTCCACCGACCCGTCGACGTCACCCTTGACGATGATGTTGAGCTCCTGGAAGTTGCCGATGGCAATACGGCGTCCGATCTCATCGAGGGTAATGTGCTTCTGTGTGCGCAGTCCCTGCTCACGCTGCAGCTGTGCCCTCTTGGTAGCGATATCCTTGGCTTCCTTATCGGACTCCATCACATTGAACTTGTCACCTGCCTGCGGGGCCCCGTTGAGTCCCAGGATAAGCACCGGCATTGAGGGTCCGGCCTCAGTTATCTTCTGGTTGCGTTCGTTGTACATTGCCTTCACGTGGCCGTAGTAGCTCCCTGCGATCACTACATCGCCCAGCCTGAGAGTGCCGGCCTTGACCAGTATGGTAGCCACGAAACCGCGTCCCTTGTCGAGAGATGATTCAATCACTGTTCCGAGAGCCAATTTTTCAGGATTGGCCTTCAGCTCCAGAAGCTCAGCCTGCAGCAGCACCTTCTCGAGGAGCAGCTCTATGTTTACTCCGTTCTTGGCTGAGATCTCCTGCGACTGGTATTTGCCTCCCCACTCTTCCACCAGGAAGTTCATGGCTGCAAGCTCCTCGCGAATCTTGTCGGGATTGGCGGTGGGCTTGTCAATCTTGTTTATGGCAAATATTATCGGCACACCGGCGGCATGGGCGTGGTTGATGGCCTCGCGTGTCTGAGGCATCACCCCGTCATCGGCAGCCACCACGATGATAACAATGTCAGTTATCTGTGCACCTCGTGCGCGCATGGCGGTGAAGGCCTCGTGACCTGGAGTGTCAAGGAAGGTGATGAGCTTGTCATTGTCGAGCATCACGCGGTATGCTCCAATATGCTGTGTAATGCCACCGGCTTCGCCGGCTATCACGTTTGTGTTGCGTATATGGTCGAGCAGCTTGGTCTTACCGTGGTCGACATGTCCCATCACCGTGACAATGGGCGGACGGGGCAGGAGGGTGGATTCATCATCTTCCTCTTCCCTGACGGCCTCCTGCAGCTCTGCGCTGACGAACTCCACGGTAAACCCGAACTCTTCAGCAAGCATCGCCATGGTCTCTGCGTCGAGCCTCTGGTTGATAGAGACGATGAGCCCGAGGCTCATACATGTTGAAATGATCTCAACGACAGGCACATCCATCATGGTGGCCAGCTCATTCACGGAGACGAACTCGGTGACCTTGAGGGTGCTCTTTTCGAGCTCATGCTTTTCGCTCTCATCCTTCATCCGCTGGCTGACGGCATCCCTCTTGTCGCGGCGGTGCCTTGCCACCTTCGACTTGCTCTTGCTCATCAGCAGGTTGACATCCCTGATGTTCTTGTCAACATCTTCCTTGTCAACTTCGGGCCTGAGTGCGCGGAACGACTTCTTCTTATCGCCGCCGCGGTGATCCCTCTGCCCCGGTTTCCTGTCCTTCTTCTGTTCGGGGGCTGCCTGTCCGGGTGCAGCATCCACTGCGACCTTCTCACGGCTCTTGGGCTTGATGCGCTCACGCTTCTTCTTGTCGTCGCGCTTCTGACGCCCTTCGGCTGACTGCTCCTTGCTCCTTTTAACTTCGGGGACAAGCTCGATCTTGTCGATGATCTTCACGCCCGACAGCTTCTCATATCCCGGGCGGAATATTTCTGTCTCCTTCGGTTCCGGTGCCTCGGCGGCTACGGGAGTTTCCACCGGGGCTTCCTCCCTGGCTGCCGACTTCTCCTCCGCAGCTGCAGGGGGAGTCTTCTCTTCTGCCGGTTCGCTCTTTTTGGTGTCACTCTTTTTCGGACTCTTCTCTTTTTTGGCTGTCAGGGCCTCAAGATCTACCTTTCCGACTACCTTGGGCTTCCTGGCCTCAACGGATGGTGTCTTGGTAATGACAGGCCCGGCAGCAACAGAAGCATCACTCTTCTCAGGGGCAGCCTCAGGCTCCTTAGGTGCGACCCTGGCTGCGGGAGCAGCCTCTTCCCTGGGTTTTGGCTCCGGTTTGGTGATCTCAGTGAGAACATCCAGATGTTTCTTGTTACCGGAGATATCTGTTATGAGGAACTCTTCGTCAGGCTCACCGGAATCGCCGGTATGTCCTGCATCAAGATCATCAATCGAGAGGGACTTTTTCGGAGTTATCTTCTCCTTGAGAGCCAGTTTCTCGGCATCCTTCTTGACACTGAGGTCGCCACTGTATTCCTTGACTATCAGCGTATAAGCCTCAGGAGGAATCTTGCAGTTGGGGTCAGTGCTTATCTCGAATCCCTTCTTGTGAAGAAACTCAACAATAGTCTGGATCCCAACATTGAATTCGCGGGCTGCCTTGCTTAAACGTATGGCTTTCTTCTCTTCTGTCATATATCTTTATGAAATCCTCTGATTTTAATATATCATTGCCTCTCCACAGGGAAGCAGGTTGTTACTTGTCAAATTCCGATCTAAGGATATTAACCACCTCCTTTATTGTCTCCTCCTCAAGGTCGGTCCGCTTGACCAGGTCATGCACCGTCAGCCGCAGCACGCTGCGTGCGGTGTCGCAACCGATGGCCTTCAGCTCATCAATGACCCATCCTTCGATCTCATCGGCAAATTCATCCAGGGAGACATCCTCCTCATCCTCATTGTCAGGCTCACGGTAGACCTCGATGTCATACCCTGTAAGCTGCCCGGCAAGCTTGATGTTAAGACCACCCTTGCCGATTGCCAGTGAGACCTCGCTGGGCTTGAGGTATATCTCCGCCTTCTTGTCCGCCTCTATCAGCTTTATGGAGGTGATCTTTGCGGGGTTGAGGGCCCTGGTGATGAAGAGCTGTATGTTTGAAGTATAGTTGATGACGTCGATGTTCTCGTTGCGCAGCTCGCGGACGATGCCATGTATGCGTGATCCTTTCATGCCGACGCAGGCGCCTACGGGGTCAATGCGCTCATCGTAAGACTCCACGGCCACCTTGGCTCTCTCGCCGGGCACCCTGACGATCTTGCGTATGGTGATCAGCCCGTCGAAAATCTCGGGTACCTCGAGCTCAAAAAGCCTCTCCAGGAATACCGGGGAGGTACGGCTGAGGATTATATTGGGAGTGTTGTTCTTCATCTCTACCCTGATGACCACGGCGCGGATGGTATCTCCCTTGCGGAAATGGTCCGAAGGGATCTGCTCACCCTTGGGCAGTATCAGCTCGTTGCCGTCGTCGTCAAGCACCAGTGTCTCACGCTTCCATACCTGGTACACCTCACCGGTGACGATATCCCCTATGCGGTCCTTGTATTTGAGGTAGATATTGTTCTTCTCCAGGTCAAGGATTCGCGACACGAGGTTCTGCCTCAGCGCCAGGATGGCCCGGCGGCCGAAGTCGAGAAACTTCACCTCATCCGAAACCTCTTCTCCCACCTCGTAATCTTCATCGATCTTGTGAGCCTCGGAGAGGGGTATCTGTGTGTTGGGATCGGTAAACTCCTCGTCATCAACCACCTCCCGGTTACGCCATATCTCAAAGTCCCCCTTGTCAATATTGACGATGATGTCAAAATTATCAGCCGAGCCATATTTCTTGGCGAGCATACCCCTGAACACATCCTCCAGCACACTCATCATGGTAGGCCTGTCGATATTCTTCAGCTCCTTGAACTCTGAAAAAGTATCTATAAGATTAACGTTTTCCATTTTGACAATCTGTTCTGTTATTTAAATGATATTATTACTTTAACTGTCTTTAAATCTTCATAATTGAACGACCTGACCACGGTCTCAGTCTCACCCTTCCTGATCTTTTTCTCGCTGCCGAGTTCAAAGCCTCCGCGGGTGACATTCATGAGAGTGCCCTTATGCACTTCACCCGCAGTGGTAACGACCTCAACCATTCTTCCCTCGTTCTTCAGGTATTGCTCATGAACCAGGAACGGCATATCGAGACCCGGTGAAGAGACATTCAGATCATAGTCGCCTATCTCCTCGCCCACCACACCGCTGATTGCCTTGCTCAGCGATGCACAGTCGTCAATGGTCACACCCTCGGGCCTGTCTATCAGGACAGTTATCCGTCCCGTGCTGCTCAGCCTCACGTCGACGAGGAAGATGCCGGTTCCCTTTATGTGGCTTTCGGCAACTCTTCTTATCTGCTCTTTCGTGACCATAGTATTTCTTTTGATAACAAAATAGGGGACTTTTGTCCCCTAGGCCATTCATACCCTTCTGTTCGGGTGCAAAGATAATATCATTTTTTCAATTGACAATGGACCGGAGAGGTGAAAAATGGTTGACTGCCTTGTATCTGAAGCTTTTCTGACATTATTTTGGTAATTATTCCATAAATTTGCATTCATCAAATCTGCGACTTTTGACCAACTGGAGAAAGATCATCAATGACCCGGTGTACGGATTTATCAGTATGCCGAGTGCACTTGTCTTTGACCTGGTGTGCCATCCGTGGTTTCAGAGGCTCAGGAACATAAGGCAGCTGGGGCTGACAAGCTATGTCTACCCGGGAGCTGTTCACAGTCGTTTTCAGCACAGCCTGGGGGCGATGTACCTGACAGGACTGGCTGTTCAGACGCTGAGGACGAAGGGGGTGGAGATTTCACCTGCGGAAGAGGAGGCGGTACTGGTGGCAATACTGTTGCATGACATCGGGCACGGTCCCTTTTCGCATGCCCTGGAACACTCGCTCATCACCGATGTGCCTCATGAGCAGATGTCGCTGCTGATCATGGAGGAGCTCAACCGCCAGACGGGAGGCAGGCTGACAGATGCCATCTCGGTCTTCCAGGGCAGATACCCGCGGCAGTTTTTCCACGACCTGCTGACCGGGCAGATGGATATGGACAGGATGGATTATCTACGCCGCGACAGTTTTTTCACCGGAGTGATAGAGGGGTCAGTGGGCTCTGACCGGATCATCAGGATGCTCAATGTGTCGGACGACCGGCTGGTGGTTGATGAGAAGGGGATCTATTCGGTGGAGAAATTTCTGATTGCCAGGAGAATGATGTACTGGCAGGTATACAACCACAGGACTGTTGTCTCGGCCGAGAAGCTGATCACCAGCCTGCTGGTCAGGGCCCGTGAGGTGACAGCTGCCGGTGCAGATCTCTTTGCCACACCGGCACTGAAATACTTCCTGCGGCACCGCGATATGGCGGGTAACGACGACGACAGGGAGCGGCTGGTGAACCATTTCACCATGCTCGACGAGAGCGATATCATCTCGGCCACAAAGGTGTGGATGGAGTGCGATGACAGGGTGCTGGCCGACCTCTGCAGACGTTTTGTCTACCGGGATCTGCTGGGCATAGAGCTTCAGCGAAAGCCCTTTGACCCATCCAGGGTGGCGGATGTGAGTGCAAGGGCGCAGGAGAGACTGGGGCTTCAGAACGACGATGTGCGGTTTTATGTAAATACGGGTGGCGTCTTTAACCAGACATACGCCCCCGGCACGCCGGAGGTGCGGATCTTGCTGAAGAACGGCACCACCAGGGATATAACAGCTGTCTCCGACCTGTTTGACAGGGAGGCGCTGTCGGAGAAGGTGACGAAGTACTACCTCTGCTACCCCAAAGAGATATTGTAGGATCAAAAACAGAAAAGACGATGGAATATACAGCCGGAATGATAGCCGGGTTACTGAACGGGACAGTTGAAGGTGATCCCTCAACGACGGTGCATACCATAGCCAAGATTGAGGAGGGGAAGCCAGGAGCCCTCTCCTTCCTCGCCAACCCGAAATATGAACATTATATCTACACTACAGGCTCGTCAGTGGTGCTGGTGCGGAACGAATTCAGGCCTTCGCGGGAGGTCAGGGCCACGCTCATCAGGGTGGATGACCCGTACCAGTCGGTGGCCAGGCTCCTGCAGATATATGAGGCAGCCAGACCCTCCCCAAAGGGGATTCACCATACGGCAGTCATAGATGAGACAGCCTCGGTAGGGGAGGATGTCTACCTGGGGGCTTACGCCGTGGTCTCGGCCAATGCCGTGATAGGGAGCGGCAGTAAAATCTATCCCCACACCTGGGTCGGCGATGGCGTCAAAATAGGGAAGAATTGTATTTTGCATGCGGGGGTCAGGGTGTACAGCGACTGCATCATAGGCGACAACTGCATTCTTCATGCCGGGACAGTCATCGGGGCTGACGGCTTTGGATTTGCACCTGTGGCCGACGGCAACTTCATCAAGATTCCTCAGATAGGGAATGTGGTGATTGAGGATAACGTTGAGATAGGTGCCAACACATGCATTGACAGGGCTACTATGGGATCAACGGTCATAAAGGGCGGCGTGAAGCTTGACAACCTCGTGCAGGTGGGTCACAATGTGGTTATCGGAGAGCATACGGTCATTGCCGGACAGACAGGCATTGCCGGTTCAACAAAAATAGGGAGGAACTGCATGATAGGAGGTCAGGTGGGGATCGTGGGTCATCTCACCATAGCCGACGGCTGCCGGATAGGGGCACAGACAGGCATCATAGGATCGGTACGGGAAGAGGGCTCGACAATTGTCGGAACACCATCGCTCGACAGCAGGAAATTCATGAAGAGCTATGCTCTGTTTGCACGCCTGCCGGAGCTGAACAGGAAGGTGGACGAGATGGCAAAAACGGTGGAGTCATTAAAAGACAGATAGTTCAGAGAGAACGTTCTAAAGTAAAAGATTTGAACATCATATAGATGTGAGGATTTCTCTTGTGCCGTTCGGAAAAATTTCCGTTTCTTTGCATGATCAGAAAAATCAACCGGTAATGAGTGAGAAGCAAACGACGCTGGCAAGTGAGATTAGCCTGAACGGCAAGGGACTGCATACAGGTGTGGAGGTAAAGCTTACCTTCAAACCGGCGCCTGCCAATCACGGGTACAAGTTTTGTCGTGTGGACCTGCCCGGCAATCCTGTTATCGATGCCATCGCGGATCATGTTACGGAGACATCAAGGGGCACCACGCTGGTGCAGGGTGAAGCATCGGTGGCTACCATAGAGCATGTGCTTGCAGCTTTCTCCGGCATGCGTGTCGACAACGCACGGATCGAGATCAACGGTCCCGAGGCTCCCATAATGGGTGGCAGTGCCCGGATGTTTGTTGATGCCATAAAGAAGGCAGGGATAATCGAGCTTAACGAGGAGCGTAACTATTATGTCGTTAAGGAGAAGATAACCTTCTCAGACGAGGAACATGGTGTTGACCTGATCATCTATCCCGATGACCATTTCAGTGCTCACGTGCTGATCGACTACAATTCAAAGATTCTCGGGAACCAGTATGCCATCCTTGATCAGATTGACGACTTTGAGAACGATATAGCCGGCAGTCGCACGTTTGTCTTCTTCCATGAACTGGAGCCTCTGTTCAGGATGGGACTGATAAAGGGCGGCGACATGGAGAATGCGGTGGTGATACTTGAGCGCGAGGTGGAGCAGGAGGAGATAGATCGCATAGCGAAGATGTTCAACAAGCCCGGTATCACAGAGCATCATGCCGGGGTGCTGAACAACACCAAGCTGAGGTATCCCAATGAGCCTGCCAGGCATAAGCTTCTTGACCTTATGGGCGACCTCGCGCTGGTGGGGCAGCCACTCAAGGGCAAGGTGGTGGCCACACGGCCGGGTCACTATTCCAATACCAGGCTTGCCAGGCTGGTGCGTCAGCAGATCAAGCGGCAGATGACCAAGAAGGAGATACCACTTCTGGATACCACCAAGCCCGCGGTGATGGATATACAGCAGATAAAGAACCTGCTGCCGCACCGCTTTCCCTTCCTGATGGTTGACCGCATCCTGGAGCTGACTGATACCCACATTATTGGCATCAAGAATACGACCTACAACGAAGCTTTTTTCCAGGGTCATTTTGAGCAGGAGCATGTCTTTCCCGGAGTGCTGCTGGTGGAGACCATGGCGCAGGTGGGAGGGATCATGGTTCTCAGAAGCGTTGATGAGCCGGAGAAGTATTCGACATACTTCCTCAAGATAGACAGGATGAAGTTCAAGCACAAGGTTATTCCCGGTGACACGATAGTTGTCAGGTGCGATCTTACGGAGCCCATGCGGCGCAACATCGTGATCATGTACTCGCAGGCGTTCGTGGGGGAGAAGCTCGTTGCCGAGGGGGAGATGACGGCACAGGTTATCAAGAACAAACAGTAAGATATGATTTCTGCCTTAGCAAGTATTGATCCGAAGGCTCAGATTGGCACTGGTGTGACCGTTGAGCCGTTCGCTGTAATTCACGGTGATGTAGTTATCGGTGACGGCACCTGGATAGGATCGGGTGCGGTGATCTATGACGGTGCCAGGATAGGCAGGAACTGCCGCATCTTCAACGGGGCTTCGGTATCGGCCATACCGCAGGATCTTAAGTTCAGCGGCGAGGAGACCACCCTTGAGATAGGCGACAACACCACTGTCAGGGAGTTTGTGACTCTCAACAGGGGCACGCGTGCCAGGGGCAGGACGGTCATCGGGAGCAACGCCCTGCTGATGGCATATGTGCATGTTGCGCACGACTGTATTGTGGGTGATCATGTCATCATGGTATCACTCTCGGCCATCGCCGGTGAGGTTGAGCTTGGCGACTGGGTGACGCTGGGAGGCGGGGTGATGGTTCACCAGTTTGTTCATATCGGTGCCCACTCCATCATTGGCGGAGGAGCGAAGGTGCGCATGGATGTGCCGCCTTACATCAAGGCGGACAGGGATCCGCTGGCGTTTATGGGTCTGAACACCGTGGGGCTGGAGAGGCGCGGGTTCACCAAAGAGAAGATTCATGAGCTGCATGAGATATACAGGGCTTACTACAACATGGGGATGAACGGAGGCAAGGCCCTGGATTATATAGCCGGTAATTTCGAAGCCACCTCCGAGCGCGATTATATCACCGGTTTTATCAAGGGTTCAGCACGGGGTGTTGTCAGGGGACGGTAGCCTGTATAAAACACGAATGGGAACCATACTTACGTAATAGTTCCCATTCCGGCGAATGACAGCCATGACCGTCACTGCCGCCATGCTACCGTTATTGCAGTCGGTTCATCTCTCTTACCCCACCCTTTCCGAAGCCTGTCGGTATCCGCCGGATGGCGGACTGCTGGCTTTGTTCCGGTGTCCTTTCTGCTCTCTTTCAATACCTTGCGGTTTTGTCTGTCGGCTTACCGGGACGCGGAGTTATGAACCCCTGAAGCATGACACTCCCCGAAGGGAAAGCTGCTGTCATGCCCGGGTCATCTCCATCCTATCCTCGCCGGTTCGGCTGGCCTGATGACCCTCTCTCTGAACGGACACATTTGCTGCACTATCAGCTTTGGCATTGCATCTGTGTTGCTCTCATCGCCCGGGTGTTACCCCGTTTGAAGATTGCTCCGTCAGACCGCCAGGATGGGGAAGGCTTCCAAGCCTGCATCCGTGACGGACGCTTTGAGACCGTGGTCTCTCTGCGTGAGACTCTGAAGTCTGATGTTAATTCAGAGTGATAATTAAACCATTCGAAAGAACCTTCTTACCTCAGAGCGACTCTTTATCGCTCACATGGTATTTACAAATATAACAGGTAAAGCCTGCCGTGTCAAATTTTTTCGGGTAATAATTCGATAAAGAAAGGAACACGATTTAAACGAAGTTATTAACACTTGTAAGATAAAGAAATGCAGAAAGATGGGCATTAAAAAACAAGGTTATCAACAGCTGTTGATAACCTTGCCGGTTTATAGATCATAACTCTTTGTCATTCAAGGATCACCTTCTCCTTTTTTGGATATTTGACGCTGTAGGTGAGTATTATTTCCTGTGTCTGACGCGGTTCCACGGTAAGGTCCCATACCACCTCGCCGGTGGTAACATTGTGTTTTCCTCCGGTAAGCTCGACGGCTTCGACGGTGATGTCACTGTTCTGCGGGAGGGGCAGCTGGTCGCGCAGCTTCACGCTGACGGAACGGTTTTTCGTGTTGCGGAGTGAGATGAGGAAGGAGAGTGTCTCTATCCGGTTGGAGCCGATAAGCTTCTGCGAAGTATAGTCGGTCCTGCGCTCACGCTTCACGGTGATGCTGTTGTCGGCGCCAAGAGAGACCGGCAGCGTATCGGTCAGCTCGGCAGTGTTGATATAGCCCTTGCCGGTGAAGGTGTTGCTGAAGTATATGTTTGACTCACCCGGCAGCAGGTTGTATTTCTCCCAGTCGGTGAGATACCCCACCAGGTAAGCCTGGGTGGCCAGCTTGGGCGTGGCGGCGTAGCTGTAGGTGGCGGGAGCAGTCAGCCTCTGCAGCTCTACCATCTCCGTTTTGCCTCCTGAGCTGATCGACTGCGGCACGTTGACGTCGAAGCTGAAGCTGATGTTTGATTCGCTGACGGTGACGGGAAGCGGGGCGCTCTCAGCCTCCATCATCATGGCATCATCGGCAATCTTCTCCCGTGCGGAGGGCATCGATTTTGCTCCACGTACGACAATCACCTCGTTGAGCTGGGAGTAGGCCATGGGTCTGTAGAAATCGATGAACCACGGATTTAGTTCCGGCAGTTCACCTGCGGTCATGGGTGAGGCGTTGGAGAGACTCACCTTCACATCCTTCCAGTCGATGCCGCTGTTCTGCCAGATGCCGGCCTTGTATATGATGGTGGCAGGATCGGCTATGTCATCCACCCTGATATCATATGAGGGCCGCCATCCTGCATTCATAACAACGTACGAAAGCTTCAGCCTGCCTGTCGCCGGTTTGGTGCCTGTCACCGTGACAAGGATCTCCCCGGTGGGCATCCTGGAAAAATCGACAGAGGCGGCAAGCTGCTTCTCCAGCTTCTGCTTCTCCTCCTCCAACTCCTTTATGGCTCTTCGCTTCTTCAGCACCGCCATCTTCACAGCCTCGGTGTTCGACGAGTAGATGTCGAGCAGTGCCCGGAGCTGTTCGGGGGTGATCGCCGACTTGTTGGTGACAACATCGTAATTCGACTTCAGAAAGAGCTCCTTCTCCATGAGAATATCCACGGCCGTCTTCCCGTCCTCTATCTTCAGCTCCAGCTCTTTTATCCTGTCACGCAACTCACGGATTGATGCTGCCTCATCAGGGTTCTCCAGGTAGTTGTTGCGGTGAGTGACCCCCATGATCATGAAGCCGCCCTCGCCCCTGACCTGTATGCTGTTGGGATCAATATATGGCGAGAGACCGCCGGCAACGAAATCGACCGTCTCTGCCCCGACACTGACCGGGATCTCACCGTATAGCTGTGCCCCCTGCCTGAAGACTGTCACCTGGGTTACCGGACACTGCACATATTTCTCCTGACCCTCGATGGCCGATGCCGAAAGGGTAAGAACAAGAATGGTTACCAATAGATACTTCTTCATAATTGTCAATTTTGTATAAAGGTATTCAAAAAGTGTAATCCGGTAAAACCTGCAGATATCATGCCATGACAGAAAAGGGGAGGAGCAGCCCTGGTCCGCCGCCCATTGCTGACACCTGCAACTATCAAATACCTGGAGGACCAACCCTGATCCTCCGGCGGCTGCTGACATCTGCAGCGATAAAATACCCGGAGGACCGGTCCTGATTCTCCATCGGGTGCTGACCCCCGCAACGTAATAAAACGGGGAGGATCATTGCTGAACCTCCCCGCATCCTTAACTCCTGCAAAAAAATAAACCTAAAACTAGCCGTTATAATCCTTAAGAACACTCATAAGCTTCTGCCGGGCAAAGAAGATACGGCTCTTTACCGTTCCCAGCTTGAGGCTCAGCTTCTCTGATATCTCCTCATACTTGTAACCTTCAATGTGCATCCGGAAGGGACGACGGTAGTCGTCATGCAGCGCATCGATGGCTTTCTCTATCTCATTGCCGGCGTAGGACGACTCGGGAGAGATGCTGCCCTTCTCCGACGGCAGGTTGATGTAGTACAGCTCACTGGTTCCGTCCATCATCGTGTTCTCCCTCATCTTGCGACGGTAATTGTTGATGAAGGTGTTTTTCATTATCGTAAAGACCCAGGCCTTCAGATTTGTGGCATCCACAAATTTATCCTGATTCTGAATGGCTTTCAGGAAGGTGTCCTGAACCAGGTCAAGTGCGTTATCGCGATCGAGTGTCAGACTGAGGGCGTACTTCTGAAGATTGCCCTTCAGATCTATTATGCTTGTATTGAATTCCTGTGCAGTCATGTCTCTGTTCTTTTTCATTTGTTGACACAAAGTTAAACACAAAATAAAAGATATGCAAATCTGAATATCCGTATATCTTAATATAAGGAGATCTACGAGAGGTTTTCTAAGTGATAAAGATCAGTCGGGCAGTCGATTAGCATATATCTGTCTAAATTACGATCTGTGGTTATTTTTTCATGGGCTCTCTTCTGAGCCGGAAAATTGCCTGTCACGCAGGGCGCAGGGGTGAGCAGCAGGAGGGGCCATGGATACTTTTGTTTATATTTACAAAAAATGATCGTATGGAAACAGTAGAATACCCGGCCGGAGCGACCGCCATTTACAGATTTGACACGGCAGGCACACCGAAGGCGGTGATACTTCTCATCCACGGACTGGGAGAGTATGCAGGCAGATACAGCCCCTGGGCGGCTAAGTTCAATGAGAATGGTATAACCATAAGATCCTTCGACCTTCCCGGTCACGGCAGGTCATCAGGCAGGAGAGGGGTGATTCCCTCCCTGGAGAAGGTTTATGAAACGATCAGTAGCATGCTCGGCGGGCTGGCCTCAGAGTATCCCGGTGTGCCCCTCTTTCTCTACGGTCACAGCCTGGGGGGAAGCATCGTGCTCAACTACCTTGTCAAAAAGAGCCCGGCGGTAACAGGAGCCATTGTCACCTCCCCCTGGATCTACCTCTCTGAAACACCGGCAAAGTCAAAGGTAGTCCTGGCAAAGATGATGAAGAAGCTGATGCCGGGGTTGACACAGCCGTCGGGACTGAAGACGGAGTATCTCTCGCGTGAACCTGATGTGGCCGGACGTTACAGCGATGATCCGCTGGTACACGATATGATTTCAGTAGGATTGTACTCCGACGTGACCGAGGCTGGCGCAGAGACGGTCAGCCGCGCTGCGGAGATCAGCGTACCGTTGCTTCTTGCTCACGGCCGCGATGACATGCTTACCTCACCCGCGGGCTCCGTGAGGGTGGCAGAGGCAGCCCCGAAGGCCACACTGAAGTTGTGGGACGGAGGCTATCACGAGCTGCATAATGACATACTGAGGGAGGATCACTTCGACTTCATCATTGAGTGGCTTGAAACATTAATATAACAATCTCTCCATGGAACTGAAAACAGCGGTTCCGCTTCCTGCTTCGGATGCCGGCATCACCTTCACAACCCCGGTGATGTTCCTCGGCTCCTGCTTTGCCAACGAAATCGGCTACCGGATGGCAGCAGGCAAGCTGAAGGTGATGACCAACCCGCACGGCACCCTCTTCAATCCCTTCTCGGTGGCGGGCGCTCTTGACAGGTTTGTGTCAGCTCATACATATACTGATGACGACATATACCTTCACCAGAACAGGTTCATGAGCCTGGACCATCACACTGCCTTCTCATCATATGACCTCGATGTGCTGACCGAACGACTCAATGACGTCAGCAGGGAAGCCTCCTCATTCATCAGGGAGGCATCATTTCTTTTTGTCACGTTCGGAACATCATATATATACACTCTCAGGGAGAGCGGCGCCATCGTGGCCAACTGTCACAAGCTGCCCTCAGGGCTCTTTGAGAGGCGACAGGCCTCGTGGCAGGAGATAGCCGGCAGGTGGCGCGGGACGCTCGACCGTCTCACTGAGATAAATCCCTCCCTGAAGATATGGCTAACCGTCAGTCCTGTCCGCCACCTCAGTGACGGCGCTCACGCCAACCAGCTAAGCAAGGCTCACCTGCTCCTTGCTGTCGAGGAACTGCTGTCGCATCCTTCCGTGACAGGTTATTTTCCTGCCTATGAGATATTCATGGATGAGCTGCGCGATTACCGTTTTTACGGTTCCGATATGGTACATCCCTCCGAGACAGCCATCGACTATATCTGGGAAAAATTCGCTTCGGTATTTATTGACAGTCCAACTCTCAGGCTCTGGAGCGAGGCTGCCCGCATAACACGTGCCATGGCTCACCGCATCTCGGGAGGAAAACGCGAAACATCACCCTTTGCCTCTGCAATGCTTGACAGAATAGGTGATCTGCGAAACAGGGCCCCCGATATCGACCTGAAGGCAGAGGAGGAATATTTCAGGGGCCTGATGTAATAAAATCCGTTCAGGACTGAACTTTCCCTGTTTTGTATTGTTTTGTTGCAGAAAATATGAACAAAATATCGCTTGCAATGAAAATAATCACCTTGCGAATGAATAACAGACCTTCATGCAGGCTTCAGATGAACGATTAATTATATGGTACAAATGAAAAAATACTCTCTATTATTGATATTAACGCTGATGTTCGCTGACCTGCAGGGGCAGGGGGGCGGCGGAGTGATACGCGGTCAGGTGGTAGATGCCACCAGCAATGAGCCGGTGCCATTTGCCAGCGTTGTGATATGGAACACCACCACCGGTGCCATGACCGACTTCGACGGTAATTTTCTTTTCACCGGGATTACGCCGGGTTTTGTTGAGATCAGGGTTTCATCGGTAGGATACAAGACCTACATCTCTGAGGCAGTGATGGTCACCAACAGCAACGAGGTCAACCTGACTGTCCCCCTCGAGACGACCGTCGTGGAGGTTGAGGATGTGATAGTGAGGCCTTCGCCCTTCCGCAAGTCGGTGGAGAGCCCGGTATCGGCACGCATTATCGGCATACAGGAGATAGAGCTCAATCCCGGCGGAAACCGTGATATATCAAGGGTGATACAGTCGTTTCCCGGCGTTGCCTCCACCCCTGCATTCAGAAATGATGTCATCGTCAGGGGAGGTGGTCCCAATGAAAACCGTTTCTTCATCGACAATGTAGAGATCCCCTATTTGAACCATTTTTCAACACAGGGTTCTTCCGGTGGTCCTACGGGGATCATCAACGTCGATTTCGTAAGGTCTGTCGACTTCCTCTCGGGTGCTTTTCCTGCCTCCAGGGGCAATGCCCTCAGTTCGGTTATGGATTTCACGATGATCGACGGCAACAGGGAGAAGAGGACGCTGAGGGCCACGGTTGGAGCCTCCGACCTGGGTCTTACATATAACGGACCTGCCGGTGAGCGCAGCTCGCTGATAGTATCTGCGCGCAGGTCATACCTGCAGTTCCTCTTCGGGGTGATAGGCCTTCCCTTCCTTCCCACCTACACCGATTTTCAGTTCAAGTACAAGGTGAAGTTTGACCAGAAGAACGAGCTGACGGTGCTGGGCATTGGCGCCGATGACGACTTCAGGCTCAATCTCGATGCAAATGAGACGGAATACCAGAGGTACATCCTTGGTTACATTCCTACGCAGGAGCAGTACAGCTACACCGTGGGAGCCGTCTACAGGCACTTCCGTACCAACGGGTCCGACATGGTGGTCCTTAGTCGCAACTACCTGAATAACACGCAGTACAAGTATCTTGATAACGATGATTCAGATCCGGCAAATAAGATCTTTGATTACCAGAGCGGTGAGGGAGACATCCGCCTGAGGTACGAGCGCACCGTTGTCTGGCCCAACAGCCTCAGGGTAAGTTACGGGGCCGGCACGGAGATGTCGCGTTACCGTAATGACACCTTCAGGCAGTTTTTTGCCGGCAATGCCCTGAGCACGGAGGAGTACAGCACCAACCTGGTCTTCTTCAAGTATGCTGCATTCGGGCAGGTCAGCCGTGCTTTTCTTGATGAGAAGCTAAGACTCTCCTTCGGGGTCCGCACTGATGCCAACAGCTATTCCCCGGAGATGGCAAATCCCCTTACGCAGATATCACCGCGTCTCTCGGCATCATATACTCTCACGGAAAATCTGAACCTGAACTTCAGCACGGGACGTTACTACCAGCTGCCCCCTTACACTGCTCTGGGGCTGAAGGACAATGACGGCAACTTCGTGAACAGGGAAAGCGGACTGAAATATCTTGCTGCCGATCACCTTGTGGCAGGATTTGAGTTTATCCCCGAAGAGATGCTGCAGTTCACCCTTGAGGGTTTCTACAAGAGTTATACTGACTATCCCTTCTCTGTCGCCGACCAGGTTCCACTGGCAACCAAGAGTGCCGGTTACGGCATTTTCGGCAACGAAGCCCTCACCTCAACGGCTTCGGGAAGGGCATATGGTTTTGAGCTGATGGGTCGTGCCCGTGATTTCAAGGGACTGAATGCAGTCTTCTCATACACCTTCGTGAGAAGCGAGTTCGAGGGCACGGACGGAGAATTCATTCCTTCGGCCTGGGACAACAAGCATCTGCTCAGCGTCACTGCCACCAAGAGCATAGGCAAGTCGTGGGACGCAGGCTTCCGCTGGAGATACGTCGGCGGTGCCCCCTACACTCCCTTTGACCTAGACCGGTCGTCCTATATCGATGCCTGGAATGTGTCAGGACAGGGTTACCTCGATTATGAGAACTTCAACAGTGAAAGGTTGAAGGGATTCAACCAGCTTGACATCAGGATTGACAAGCAGTTCTATTTCGACAGGTGGTCGCTGATGCTCTATCTTGACGTTCAGAATGTCTTGAACTACAAGGCTGAGCAGCCAGAGATACTTATACTTCAGACCGATGCTGCGGGCAATCCGCTGGTGAATCCACTTGATTCTGAACGTTACCTGCTGAAATACATTGAGGGTGATCTTGGAACGGTTCTTCCGACAATAGGCATAATAATTGAAATTTAAACAGGAGAAACTTGCCCGGGCATGAGCTCATTCGGAGTATAGAATGTCATGCAAGTTCCATTTGATCAAAGAAAAAAATATACAGGAATGAAAGAGATGAGATACATTTTACTAATAGTGACGGCGGCTCTGCTGGCCTCATGTTCATCGACCCCCTCTTCGTCAAGGCTGGCACAGAGGCAGACCTTTACTGACATAGTCACCAACCCGGCAGGCGAAGGACCTGAGATAGAGGTTAAGTTTTATGGCGGTCCCTCGCTCTATTATCCTCTCATGGCCGTATGGCTTGAGGATGAGAAGGGCGATTATATCCAGACGCTTTTTGTACCGAAGGCGATAGCCACCGGTGTTTTCAAATACGGATCCAATGCTGCCGGCAAATGGGAGGAAGCTGCCAGGAGGGCTCCCCAGACGCTTCCCTACTGGTCTCATAAAAGGGGTGTAAGGGCTCCTGACGGGCTTTACATGCCTGACCCCGAAAACCCTGTTGCTGATGCATACAGCGGTGCCACCCCGGCAACCAGTTTTGTGTTGAAGGCACGTGCCGACGGGGAGTTGCCTTCGCGGTTCAGGGTGATGTTCGAGGTAAACCAGAACTGGGATTGGAATGAGTACTGGACGAACGACAAATATCCGGGAGACAAGAGCTACCTGAACAACGCCCAGCCTGCCGTGGTATATGAATCGGCGATTGACCTCAGCTCACCCCGTGACAGGTACCTTATGAAACCGCTAGGACACAGTCATCCTACCGGAGCTACCGGTGAGCTGTTCGGAGATCTGAGCACACTGACAACAGCCCTTCAGATCGCTGACTCAATCGTAGTGAGGGTCGGTGCGAGATAAACGATAAGATTTAGTAGATTTATCAGAGGCTGTCTGCCCATTCCGCCAGTTCGGAAGGAGAGCAGACAGCCTTTGTTATGCCGTTGCTCCATGATCCGCTCCGGTCATATCTGCCAGGTACGACAACATTATTGAGAGCGAGTTCTCCGGCCAGGCTGCTGCAGAACTTCCTGACCTCATCATCAGGTTCTGAGGCGTGCAGGTTGAGGGCCATTACTGTGAAAGGTCTTACAGAGTGGATGTCCCGTATATCGTTTACCGTAAGAGTTCCTTCCGTGTAAATTACATCAAAGCCCTTTTTCCGGAGGAGATACTTAAGAAAGATGAGGTTATTCTCCATCTCATTGTCTCCCATGTTGATGATAGCGGCACTTCTGCCGTTGAGAGGGTTATTCAGCGAAATCTCGCCTGAGATAAGCAGGGTTTTGATGACATGCCTTATAAACTGTTCCTGTGGTTTTGAGATGCAGTCAGTGAGCCACAGTGCCCTCGCCTTTTGCATCAGGGGGTAGAAGACATCAAGATAAGCCCGGGCGAGCCCATGATCCCTGACAAAGCGGCTCAGGCTCTCACGAAATTCCTCTTCGCTGAACCGGAGTGCCGACATTATCAGATCACCGGGCTTGAAGGTGCCGTTGCCGTTATCCTCCGTCGAACCCGTTCTTAATACCTCGCGCAGCAGCTCACTGTCGTCAAGCCGTGCTATCTTTGAGATCTTCATCCCGTTGCGGTTGAGGATGGATATGGTCATCAGCTTTTTCAGCTCCTCCTCACTGTAGAATCGTATGTTGGAATCGCTCCTGTCGGGCGTGAGAATCCCGTAGCGTTTTTCCCACATTCTTATTGTATGTGCCTTTATCCCGCAGAATGACTCGAGGTCCTTTATCGAGTATGTCCGGCTTCCTGCATTCATCTCTCTCATTGTTACTTACTCCATACCTATAACAATATGTGGGTCCAAATGTTTAGCGGGGAGAGTGATAGTTCCGCTCTGCGGTCGGTTGCGAGAGAGAAACTGCTTCAACATAATCCAAAAAAATAGTAAATTCGCATTCTATTGCAAAATGATGAAGGAGTTACAGAGTGTTAAGCAGAGGTTCGGGATCATTGGCAATCATGAAGGACTTAACAGGGCGATAGATATTGCCGTTCAGGTAGCCCCCACCGACCTGTCGGTGCTGGTCACCGGCGAGAGCGGCACCGGCAAGGAGGTCTTTCCCCAGGTAATTCATACCTACAGTATCCGCAAGCATGGGCCTTACATCGCCGTCAACTGTGGCGCCATCCCGGAAGGCACCATTGACTCTGAGCTTTTCGGGCACGAGAAGGGGGCTTTCACCGGGGCCACCGACAGCAGAAAAGGATATTTTGAGGTTGCCGATGGCGGCACCATCTTCCTCGATGAGGTGGCCGAGCTGCCTCTCTCGACACAGGTGAGGCTGCTGAGGGTGCTGGAATCCGGTGAGTTCATCAGGGTCGGCTCCTCAAAGGTTCAGAAGACCGATGTGAGAGTGATAGCTGCCACAAACATTGATATTGTGAGGGCGGTAGCCACGGGCAAGTTTCGCGAGGATCTCTTCTACAGGCTCAATACCGTACCTGTGAGAATACCGGCGCTGCGCGAGAGAGGTGAAGACATAATACTTCTGTTCCGCAAGTTCTCTGTAGACTTTGCGGAGCGTTACCGTATGCCGGCCATCAGGCCTGACGGTGAAGCCAGGGAGATGCTGATCCACTATTACTGGCCCGGAAATGTCAGGCAGCTGAAGAACATCACTGAACAGATATCGGTAATTGAACAGGAGCGTGAGATTAACGCCGCCATGCTCTCGCGTTATCTGCCCGACTACCAGAGCGGACGGCTGCCGGTACCGGTCACCACCACCGGGGGGCCGGACTTCAACACAGAGAGGGAAATACTCTACAAGGTGCTCTTTGATATGAAGAGCGACATGCATGATCTGAAGAACCTCGTCTATGACCTTCTGAACACAGGTGCTGATGCGGAAAATCTCACCGAGAGCGGAGCCAGGGCGGCCCGCAACCTGTTCAGCGAGAGCGCTGTCCGCAGACCGGCGTTTGAGCCTGCAAAGTCATCCCAGATGGGGTACGTCCCGCCGCGGGAGAGCAGGGTCATTGAAGACACCGAAGAGCTGGTGGAAGAGTCACTCTCACTGACAGACCGTGAAAAGGAGCTGATCAAGAAGGCTCTCGAGAAAAATAACGGCAAGAGGAAACTGGCTGCGGCTGAGCTGGGAATCTCCGAAAGAACTCTTTACAGGAAAATAAAGGAGTATGACCTTGACGGATAAAACGGTACGGATAGTGTTGCCTCTGGTCATGCTGATGCTGACTGTGAGCTGCGGAGTAAAGATCAGGTACTCCTTCACCGGGGCTTCCATACCTCCTGAAGCAAAGACCATCAGCGTCGCACCGTTTCAGAACAGGGCCAGCCTGGTGCAGCCGGGACTCAACCAGACGGTCACCGACGCGCTCATCGATCTCTGCAGAGCGCAGACCAACCTCGATATGGTATCTGCCGGCGGTGAGCTGAGCTTTGAGGGCGACATCACCGACTACAAAACCCAGCCATTGACCGTCAGCGGCAATGAGCAGGCTGCCTCGAACCGTTTCTCAATCACCATCAGGGTTAGGTTTGTGAACAGCTTTGACCAGGAACTCAGCTACGACCAGTCGTTTACACGGTACCAGGATTACGACAGCTCTCTTGACCTGAGTGCCGTTGAGGCCAGTCTGACGGAAGAGATCGTGAAGATGCTGGTGGAGGACATATTCAACAGAGCATTTGTCAACTGGTAAAGAGGGCTGATGAACAGGAATGAATTCAACAGGTTTATCGTCGGCATCGGCATCCCGGGCCCTGGCGACATTGAGGGTCTGAGAGAGCTCACCAGCCTCTTCCCCTGGTTTCATTCCGCACATCTCCTGCTCCTCAAGGGGCTGAAGGAGAATTCCGACATAAGGTTTGACTCCCAGCTGAAGGCATCAGCTCTATCGGTCAGCGACCGGGAGGTGCTCTATCACTATATCTATCTCTCTCCCGGCAGTGTGGCCACCGGCCGGCAGGATGCCATGAAGGAGGAGATCATGGAGCCTGTCGCGACTGTAACGGGAGAGGAGCCGTCAGCCGTGATCACCGTCGGGGAACCGTCTGCTGAGGTGATTACAGAGGAATCTGCTACCCCTGAGACCCATGAGGAGCCTGCTGCTGAAGTGATTACAGAGGAATCTGTTACAGCTGAGACCGGCGAACAGCCGGCTACTGAATTGATTGAGGAGGAATCTGTTGCCTCTGAGACCGGTGAACAGCCGGCTACTGAAGTGATTGAAGAAGAGTCTGTTGCGGAGCCACCAGCAGCTGAAGATATACCGGAGTATACTCCCGAACAGGAGTTTGCTCCGGAGGAAGTAACAGCGGCCGATCTCAATAGCGGGTTGAGGTCAAGGAAGGAGCTTGTGGCCGAGATAGAGGCGCGGCTCAGGGAGCTGCAACCTGTAGCGGAGGCGGAGCCTGAGGCAGAACACCTGTATGATGTTGAACCTGAAGAAGAATCCCAGCCTGAAACTGAAGCAGAAGCGGAATTAATGTCCGGGGCTGAACCTGAATCCGTATCCGGGCCGGTGCAGGAGGAGTTGCTTGAGCTGCTGCCCGACGATACCGTTACGGAAAAGGGACCCGGAACCGAAACTGTCGTGGAGCTGACACCGGCAGACCTTATTGACAGGTTTATCAGTATAAGTCCGACCATCGAGAGGATAAAACCCGGCGAGCATCAGCCGGTCAGGGATCTTTCAGAAAACGGCACAGAAGAGGAGGGTACCTTCATAACTGAAACACTGGCAAAGATTTACGTCACCCAGGGTTACTACACAAAGGCAATAAATATTTATCAGAAGCTCTCATTGCAATATCCGGAAAAAAGTGCTTACTTTGCAAGCCGTATTGAAAAGATAGAAGAGTTAATAAAATAATACAACAATGGGTATTTACATATTTATTTCAATCCTGGTGATCCTGGCCTGTGTCCTGATAATCATGGTGGTGCTCGTACAGAACTCCAAGGGAGGAGGTCTCGCCGCCAACTTCACATCCGCCGGCCAGTCGATGGGAGTACGCAAGACTGCTGATTTCCTGGAGAAATCGACATGGACTCTCGGTGTGGCTATTGTGGTTCTCTGCCTGGCAGCCACGGCATCGATTCCCAGGGGTGAAGTTGCAAAAGAGTCGGTCATCAAGTCGTCCATTGAAAGAGCACAGGATCCCAACGCCATCCCCACTTTGCCGACGCCTCTCACAGAGCAGGAGCAGCAGCCTGACGGCAGTAACGAATAAAATGACAGGAAGAAGATATTGAAGTGTCAGTTTGTCATGAACTGACGCTTTTTTTTTGCCAATATTCATTTGGCACAGATTATGAAATTCAAGGGCAGAAAATTGTTTAACTATAAAACTAATAGCAATGGCACAACTAAAAGGAAAGGTGCTGGCAGGTAAAGTTCTCATCAAGCCCCAGGAGGCAGAAGAGAAGACCGCCAGCGGCATTATTATCCCCGATTCAGCAAAGGAAAAACCTCGCGCAGGCACTGTTGTTCTTGTAGGTGCTCCGAAGAAGGATGAAGAGATGGAACTCAAAAAGGGAGATGTTGTTCTCTACGGGAAGTACTCCGGCCAGGAACTGAATATCGACGGTACTGACTATCTCCTTGTTTCACAGTCCGATATTCTTTATATTTCGTAATAACCAAAAAACAGAATAGCAATGTCAAAGGAAATAAAATTCAACATTGAAGCGCGTAACCTCCTGAAAGAGGGGGTTGATCAGCTTGCTGATGCAGTGAAGGTTACCCTCGGTCCCAAAGGCCGTAACGTAGTGCTGGAGAAGAAATTCGGCGCACCGCAGGTGACCAAGGACGGTGTAACCGTAGCCAAGGAGATTGAACTGTCAGATCCCTTTCACAACATGGGAGCCCAGATGGTCAAAGAGGTGGCCTCCAAGACATCCGACACTGCAGGTGACGGAACCACCACCGCTACCATCCTTGCACAGAGTATCATAACAGTAGGGCTGAAGAATGTCACGGCAGGCGCCAACCCGATGGATCTGAAGAGGGGTATCGACAAGGCCGTCGCAAAGGTTGTTGAAAGCCTGAAGAGCCAATCGCAGACTGTGGGCGATGACCTGAAGAAGATAGAGCAGGTTGCACGCATATCGGCCAACAACGATGAGGAGATAGGCAAGCTTATAGCTACTGCCATGGATAAGGTGAAGAAGGAAGGAGTAATCACCGTTGAGGAAGCCAAGGGCACCGAAACCAAGGTTGATGTTGTTGAGGGTATGCAGTTTGACCGCGGGTATATCTCAGCCTATTTTGTCACCAATCCTGACAAGATGGAAGTTGAGATGGAGAACCCCTACATTCTCATTCATGACAAGAAGATCTCCTCAATGAAAGACCTTCTCCCCGTTCTCGAGGAGACTGCCCGCACGGGCCGCGGTCTCATGATCATTGCCGAGGACATTGAAGGCGAAGCTCTTGCAACACTGGTTGTCAACCGCCTCCGCGGTTCACTGAAGGTATGTGCTGTAAAAGCTCCGGGCTTCGGCGACAGGAGGAAGGAGATGCTTGAGGATATTGCCATTCTGACAGGCGGCACGGTCATCTCGGAAGAGAGGGGTATGAAGCTTGAGAATGCCACCATGAATGATCTTGGCATAGCTGACAAAGTGACCGTTAACAAGGAGAACACCACCATTGTCAACGGCGCTGGCGAGAAGGAGATGATCCAGGCTCGCGTCAACCAGATCAAGCAGCAGATATCAACCACCACCTCCGACTATGACAGGGAGAAGCTTCAGGAGAGGCTTGCCAAGCTGGCCGGCGGTGTGGCAGTGCTTTACATCGGTGCTGCTTCTGAGGTTGAGATGAAGGAGAAGAAAGACCGCGTCGACGACGCTCTTCATGCAACACGCGCTGCAATAGAAGAGGGTATCATCCCCGGTGGCGGAGTAGGCTACCTGAGAGCAATTCCCCTGCTCGACGAACTGAAAGGCGATAACGACGACCAGAATACCGGTATCGAGATCGTCAAGAGGGCCATTGAGGAGCCCCTCCGTCAGATCGTTGTCAATGCCGGCAAAGAAGGTGCTGTGATAGTGCAGAAGGTACGTGAAGGCAAGGGCGACTACGGGTACAATGCTCAAACCGACAAGTATGAGAATCTATTCAAGACCGGCGTCATTGATCCGGCCAAAGTTGCAAGGATAGCACTTGAGAATGCCGCATCAATAGCAGGCATGTTCCTCACCACCGAGGCAGTTGTTGTCGAGGAGAAGGAAGAGAACCCTATGCCTAACCCCTCTATGGGCGGCGGCGGCATGCCGGGCATGATGTAGGCTAATATCGCTTAATAGTTGAAATAAGAAAGCTGCTCCGGAAACGGAGCAGCTTTCTTATTAGGCAGCAGGGAGTAGGCAATAGGCAGTAGTGTCCGCAAGATTGAAAATTCTCAACGGAAAAAAACTATTGCCTACTGCCTACTGGCTATTGCCTATTTTTCCATCTTTGCATCATGGCTGACCCCAGGCAGGTACACGACCTAGAGCACGAGAAGATAGGGAAACTGATGTGGAAGTACTTCCTTCCGGCTTTTGCCAGCATGATGGCAAACGCTCTCTATAATATCGTTGACCGCATCTATATCGGGCAGGGCGTCGATGCCCTGGCTCTCTCCGGTCTGAGCGTGATCTTCCCGCTGATGATCATCATCATGGCCTTTGGCATGCTGGTGGGTATAGGTTCATCAGTACGGGTCTCCATCAGCCTGGGAGAAAAGGACTATAACCGGGCAAACAGGATCCTGGGCAACGGTTTCTTCCTGTCGCTGGTGATGGGACTGGCGCTTATGATTATCGGGTTCCTGATTCGCGACAAGATATTACTCATCTTCGGAGCCGGACCTGAGACACTGACATACGCCTCCGAATATTTCAACATCATTCTTGCCGGGATACCCTTTGCCATGACGGGTTACGCGCTGAACAACATCATCAGGGCGGAGGGCAATCCTCGCATTGCCATGATCTCAATCTTCATCAGTGCCGGGCTCAACATCATACTCGACCCGATCTTTATCTTCGGTCTCGACATGGGTGTCAAGGGTGCCGCCCTCGCAACCATCATATCGCAGGCCGTCCTCTGCATATGGGTACTCCGGCACTTCCGCAGCAAAAGGAGCGTCACCAGGCTGTCGCTTCCCGACATCGCCCCCGACCCATATATAATAAGGTATATCATATCGATTGGTTTTGCACCCTTTGCCATGAATGTTGCCTCGAGCCTGGTCACGGGGGTCATGAACACCCTTTTCATCAGGTACGGGGGAGATATCTCGGTGGGTGCACTGGGAATAGTTCACAGTTCCACGATGATGCTGGTGATGACCATCATCTCCATCAATATGGCCATACAGCCCATTATCGGGTTCAACTACGGGGCAGGACTCTACTGCAGGGTGAAGGAGTCGGTGATGAAAGCCATAAAATATGCCACGCTGATAGCCACAGCCGGATGGCTCATTTGCATGCTGATGCCCGGGGCGGTGATAAGCATCTTCAACTCGGACAGTCCTGAGCTGAGGGAGGCCGGGGTGCTGGGTCTGAGGATCTATTGTGCCGTGCTGCCTGTTGTCGGTTACCAGATAATCGCCTCCAACTATTTCCAGGCTATAGGCAAGGCCAAACTGGCAGCCTTCCTTTCGCTGCTCCGCCAGATAATAGTGCTGCTGCCGCTGATAGTCATACTCCCGCGATTCTGGGGTGTGGAAGGGGTATGGATCGCCAACCCTATATCTGACCTGGTAGCCGCTGTCGTCTCGTTCATCTTCTTCCGCAGGGAGCTGAGGAAGCTTAACTGCCCGGTGGATACGCCCGCGGATGTGCCGCCGCCGGAGCTCCCGCAGGAGCCCCCACTGGCACGGGAGATCTACTGACCCCCTCCTTTCTTCCTTCGCATTACAATCGTAAAGAGTGCCATCACAGCCGCCGTACCTGCTGTGGCGATGATGAGTGCCGTCTTCAGCGGCATGTCCAGTCCGCCTCCCTTATGTGGTGCCGCAAGTATATATGTGATGCAGACAGCAGTGAGAAAGAGGGCAGGCAGAGACATAAACAGGTGGCTCTTACCCCTGAGAGCCAGGTACATAGCTATCGTCCAGCATGTTATGGCCGCCAGGGCCTGGTTGGAGATGCCGACGAACTTCCAGATGCGGGCGAATTCATCCTTCATGACGAATGTGAGGATAAAGCCAACAGCAAACAGGGGGATTGTGATCAGCAGCCTCGAAGAGACCTTCTTCTGCGGCAGCCTGAACATGTCGGCCACCGTGAGCCTTGCACTCCTGAAGGCTGTGTCTCCTGAAGTAATGGGGCAGGCCACGACTCCTATCACTGCTATCACTGCCCCGGCTTTGCCGAGCCACGACCTGCAAATCTCGTTGACCAGCCAGGCAGGGTCGGGCCTGATATCGGGATTGCCGGCCAGCGGGTGGGTGAAGGCATAGTTGAGCCCGTGAACATCACCCATATAGTTCATGGCTGCCGTAGCCCATATTATGGCCACGATACCCTCGGCGATCATGGCGCCGTAGAATATCTGCCGTCCCTGTCTCTCTGATTTCAGACATCTGGCCATCAGCGGAGCCTGGGTGGCATGGAAGCCGGAGATGGCGCCGCAGGAGACGACGATAAACAGGAATGGAAAGATAGTGTTGGTGGCAGCGTCAGGCTGAAAGTTCATCAGCGTTGCGGGGGTGAGCTCCATCAGTGTGAGAGAGCCGCCGGCCCATCTCACTATGATACTCAGGAGCACACCGAGAGCCATGAAGATCAGCGCTCCGCCGAAGAAAGGGTAGAGGTATCCTATTATCTTGTCGATGGGCAGGAGAGTGGCGACTATGTAGTAGAAGAAGATCAGCCCCAGCCAGAAGGGGAGGCTGAAGCCTGACATTGTATAGAGCAGTTTGGCAGGGCCGCTGACGAAGGCCACGCCGACGAATATCAGCAGCAGGAGGGTGAAGAGCCTGAGGAAAGATCTCATATTCTTTCCCAGGTATGTACCTACCAGCTCGGGAAGGCTGGCACCGTCGTGCCGCACTGACAGCATGCCGGCAAAATAGTCGTGCATGGACCCCATGAAGATGCATCCAACGACGATCCATATATAGACCACCGGGCCGTACATGGCTCCCAGGATGGCTCCGAAGATCGGGCCCAGGCCGGCGATGTTGAGGAACTGTATCATGAATACGCGCCATGCTTTCATGGGTACGTAGTCTATACCGTCACTTTTGGTGAATGCCGGGGTGACACGCGACGGATCCATCCCGAAGATTCTGTCGGCCACCCTTCCGTAGACAAGAAACCCGAGGATAAGTAAAGTGACCGAAGCTGCAAGGGTGATCATGGGTTCATTCTTATGTAATCTGCTAAAATAAATAAAATGGAGTCAGAGTGTTCCCGAAAATCGACTACAGTAAACAAAGGGCCAAATTATTTATATTTGCAGCTGAAATGAACCGCCCACCCCTGATGGACAAAATACGTAACTTCTGTATCATAGCTCACATAGACCACGGTAAGAGCACTCTTGCCGACAGGCTTCTTGAAAGAACCAACACCGTGGATTCGCGTGAGTTTCAGAATCAGGTGCTGGACGACATGGACCTGGAGAGGGAGAGGGGCATCACCATAAAGAGTCATGCCATCCAGATGGACTATGAGCATGAGGGTAAGAAATACTATTTAAATCTTATTGACACGCCGGGTCATGTTGATTTTTCATATGAGGTGTCGAGGTCTATAGCCGCCTGTGAGGGAGCCCTGCTGGTTGTTGATGCCACGCAGGGCATACAGGCCCAGACCATCTCCAACCTTTACATGGCCATAGAGCACGGGCTGGAGATCATCCCCGTGCTCAACAAGATGGACTCAGTGAGTGCTATGCCCGAGGAGGTGAAGGACCAGATAGTTGACCTGATCGGCTGCGGACGTGATGAGATCATTGAGGCAAGCGCACGCACAGGCATGGGTGTTGACAGGATCCTGGAGGATATTGTCAGCCGGATACCTCCTCCACAAGGTGACCCGGAGGCACCGCTGCAGGCACTGATCTTTGATTCCGTCTTCAACTCATTCAGGGGGATAATAGCCTATTTCAAGATATCCAACGGCACCATCAGGACGCATGACATGGTCAAGTTCGTAAACACGGGAAGCGAATATGACGCTGATGAGATAGGGGTGCTGAAGATAAAGAGGGAACCGCGGGATGTGCTCAGCGCCGGCGATGTTGGATACATCATCTCGGGCATAAAGATATCGGCGGAGGTAAAGGTGGGAGACACCATCACCCATGTAGCCCGTCCGTGCAGCAAAGCCATATCCGGATTTGCCGATGTGAAGCCCATGGTCTTTGCCGGCATCTATCCAGTTGACGCTGACGACTATGAAGACCTTCGTGCTTCAATAGAGAAGCTGCAGCTCAACGACGCCTCCCTGACTTTTGTGCCGGAGTCGTCGGCAGCACTGGGCTTCGGCTTCAGGTGCGGCTTCCTGGGGCTGCTGCACATGGAGATCATACAGGAGCGGCTCGACAGGGAGTTTGACATGGATGTGATCACCACCGTGCCTAACGTCTCCTTCAGGGTGCTGACAACAAAGGGCGAGATAATTGACGTGCATAACCCGTCGGGGATGCCGCCGGCAACGGCCATCGACGAGATAGAGGAGCCCTATATCCACGCACAGGTGATATCAAAATCGGAGTACCTCGGACAGATACTGAAGCTCTGCATTGACAAGCGCGGCACGCTGAAGAACCAGATATACCTGACGAGCGACAGGGTGGAGGTGACCTTCGATATGCCCCTTTCGGAGATCGTCTTCGACTTCTACGACAAGCTCAAGAGTGTCTCCAAGGGATATGCATCATTCGATTACCATATAACCGGTTACAAGAAGGCAGACCTGGTCAGGCTCGACATACTGCTCAACGGGGAGATGGTTGATGCCCTCTCGACACTCATCTACCGCGGCCACGCCTACAGCTTCGGACGCCGCATGTGCGAAAAGCTGCGTGAACTGATACCGAGGCAGCAGTTTGACATAGCCATCCAGGCAGCCATCGGGGCCAAGATCATAGCACGCGAGACAGTCAAGGCGGTGCGCAAGGATGTGACCGCAAAATGCTACGGCGGAGACATAACCCGAAAGAGGAAGCTGCTGGAGAAGCAGAAGAAGGGAAAGAAACGGATGCGCCAGATAGGAAATGTT
>CALMRD010000233.1 GCA_937871625.1 uncultured Bacteroidales bacterium
CTGGAACCTTTGACCAGCTGACTGACATGCTGATCTTTGCTGTTTACATCTTCTACGGTGCCACCGCCACTGGCGTTTTCATACTGCGCCGCAGGATGCCTGATGCGCACAGGCCCTACAGGGTACCCGGATACCCGGTGATAACGGCTGTCTTCGTGCTGTTCTGCGTGGGCCTCTTCATCAACACCATCATTACACAGCCCCGTGAGGCGCTGATAGGACTGACGCTGATCCTTGCAGGTATACCTGTCTATTTCATCTTCAGGAAGAGGAAGTCAGGGGTCAGTGACGACTGATCATCTCCCACAATCGTTCGGCCTGCCTGCGTGACTCCTTCATTATCTCCTGCTCATCAACGGTGGTGAGCTTCCTGTTGCGCACTATCAGTTTCCCGCCGGAGATGACATCCGTAATGTGGGCTGAAGATATGCCGAAGAGCAGGTGGCCGATGAAGTTTTCCCTGGTGACGGGTGTGGGCGGATCATAATCGAGGACCACCAGGTTGTTCTCACCGTCGCCGGCGAAGCCGTTTCCGCCGAGATAGCGGTGTACGCTCCTGAGACGCCTGTATGCGGAGTCATATGAGATAGTGTCATGACTCTGCCCCGAGAAGAAGGCAGCCTTCAGGCTCTGCAGCATGTCGCTGTGCATGCCGTCGGTGCCGAGCATGATATTGTCACCCAGTCCCGCACCGTCAAAGTGTCCCACCCTGTTGTTCAGGTTACTCTCACAGTTCTCCGCCACCCATGCCGGTGAGTTCATGATCAGCTCTCTCTCCCTCCCGTCAAGGTGAAGGCAGTGCACGAGGATGGTTTTGTGTGAGCCCAGCACCCCGGCGTCCGAGAGTCTTTCCACCACCCTTTTGCCGTGTTCGCTGTGGCACTGCTCCTGGTCCCATATGTCTTCTGCCACGTGTATGTGGATTCCTGAGTCAAATTCATGCATCAACCTGACAGCGCGGTCGAGAGTTTCGTTGCTCACAGTGAATGAGGCGTGAAGTCCTACCAGTCCCTGGTGCTCTTTCAGGTATGCGGCGGTCTCGTCAAGACCCTCCCCGGCAATGACCATGCCGTCACGGTCTGAGGTCTCATAGCAGAGCAGGTGTGACACTCCAACCTTCCTGAAGGCGCAGGCCATGATCTCCAGCGACCCGGTGACCTTGAAGGGTGAGGCGTGATGGTCTATCACGAAGGTGGAGCCCCTCTTTGCACATTCCATGGCCGTCACCAGGGCGGAGATCTCTATCAGATCCCTGTCAAGCTGCTTGTCGAGGGTCCACCATATATACTGCAGTATCTCGCGGAAGTTGCGGGGAGTCTTTTTTGGTGCTCCCATGCCGCGGGCAAGGGCAGAATAGGCATGATGATGACCCACGGCAAAGGATTTGGTTACTAATTTTCCTGTGCAGTCGATCACCTCGGTATCGGGAAAGACTACTCCATCGTCTTCATTGCCGATCAGCTGAATATTTTCATCATCGCGCCGCACAAGGATGTTCTTATGGGAGAAGTCAAGTGTCTTCCAGTCGATGTAGGTTGCGTTTTTCAGCAGCAGGTTCATAACTGAAATGTTGTCTCTATCTTTTACGTTTCAGTGGCAGTTTTGTTCTGCGGATGCCGTCGAATGCGCAGAGGGCATTGGCCACCGCAGCGGCGGTGGGGACCATCCCTATCTCTCCGATGCCCTTGGCGCCGTAGGGTCCCACAGGGTCTCTCTCCTCTATGCCTATCACCTCCACCTCCGGCATACTGTCGGCACGTATTATCCCTATGTCATTGAACTTCAAGCTGACAGGCCTGCCTTCCTCCATAGGCAGCTCTTCCGTAAGGGCGTATCCCAGACCCATGTGTACGGCTCCTTCTATCTGACCCTCAAAGAGCATCCGGTTCATTATTTTTCCTGCATCATGGGCTGCGATGATCTTCGAGACGTTACCTTCATCATCCAGTATTGCCACCTGGGTGGCATAACCATAAGCGAAGTGAATGGCGGCATCTTCACTCTTTTCACCTGGCTTGCTGGTCCAGTCGCACACGTACTTTCCCCTGTATGTGCGTCCCGCCAGCTGCTGAAGCGATCCGTGCCGCAGGTCTTCCCTGAGCCTCGCTGCAGCATCGATTATGGCATTCCCGAGCAGGGCTGTGGCCCTTGATGAGGTGGTCATCCCTGTGGGCAGTTCCGCCCTGGTGTCAACGGTCACCTCGATGATGCCGGGGTCGATGCCTGTCTCCTGGTGAAGTATCTGCACGGCCATGGTGTGAATTCCCTGACCCATCTCACTCCACCCATGGCTGACGGTCACCTTTTTCTCTGAGACAATATGTAATGCCACCTCGCTCTCGTCGGTCATGCCGTTACCGACGCCGGTGTTCTTGATGCCACATGCTATGCCGGCGTACCTGGCCTTCTCAAACTGCTCCCTGACTGCCAGCAGGGTCTTCTTCAGGCCCACACCTTTCAGCAGCTGCCCGGTAGCTGTCCTGCTGCCCTCTTCGAAGGCGTTGTCATACCGTATCTTCCATCGGTCGAAGCCGCCCTGGCGGCACAGTTCGTCTATGCAGCTCTCCACGGCGAAGGTCACCTGCGGCACGCCGAAGCCTCTCATCGCCCCGGAGGGTATGTTGTTCGTATAGACAGTCACGGCTTTGACGTCGACGCAGGGGACGCGATATGCCCCTGTGGCGTGCCCTACCACCCGCTCCATCACCTTGGTGCCCACGGAGGCGTAGGCGCCGGTGTCACCCACGGCATTCAGCTTCAGGGCGGTGAACCTGCCTCTACTGTCGCACCCCAGGGATATCTCCATCCATACCGGATGGCGTTTGGGATGCATGAGGATTGATTCATCGCGGCTAAGATGGACCCGGACAGGACGCCTGAGGTGCCAGGCAAAGAGAGAGGCGTGGCCCTGAACGGTGATATCCTCCTTGCCCCCGAAGCCTCCTCCGTTCTGCACCTGTATCACCCGCACCTTCTCTTCCGGCACAGCAAGTATCTGAGCTACTGCCCTGCGGTCAACATATACACCCTGTCCCTGGCTGTAAAGCTTTATTCCGTCATCTTCAGGCATGGCCACCGCCGTCTCTGTTTCGAGGAAGGCGTGCTCTATACGCTGGGTCTCATATATTCCTCCTGCTCTCCACGCGGCAGCGGCAAGCTCACCGTCAGCATCACCGGACCTGATGCTGCATGTCTCCAGGACGTTGGAGCGTCCCTCATGGACCTCCGTGCTATCAGGTCTGGCAGCCTCGTGCATGCTGGTCACCGGACTGAGGACTTCATAATCAACGCTTATCAGCTTTGCTGCTGCCCGCGCCTCTGTCTCTGTCTCAGCCACCACGCCTGCCAGCACGTCACCGAGGCAGTGAGTTGTTTCACCCTCGCCGATCATCAGTGGCCAGTCGTTGAAGATGAGTCCTGTTTTATGTGCCCCCGGTATCTCTGCTGCGGTGAAGATACGAATGACCCCTGGGGCCTGCCGGGCTCCGGAAAGATCAATGGTTTTTATGCGTGCACGGGGATGGTCGCTGAAGCGGAGCGCACCGTGGACCATGCCATCAAAGTGCATGTCATCGACAAACTCCCTGGCACCCAGGGCTGTCTCAGCAGCCTGGTACCTGGGATAACGGTCACCGACAAGAGCAGAGGGCTTCTCTGCAGGTATTGCGATGCCTTTCAGCTCGGCGAAGGCTGCCTCCATGGCATCTAGGATCTTTACATAGCCGGTGCACCGGCAGAGGTTGGGGGTGACGGCTCTCCTGATCTCGTCGCGTGACGGCTCGGGATTGACGTTGTAGAGCGCTTTTGCCCTCATGATCATCGCCGGGGAGCAGAAGCCGCACTGCACGGCTCCTTTTTCGGCAAACTGCCTGCTGATCACCTCCCTGAACCGGGCAGGAAGTCCTTCGGTGGTGCATACCTCAGCACCCTCGAGGCTCTTCATCTTAGTGCGGCAGGCCAGTCGTGCCCTGCCGTCTATCTCCACGGTGCAGCTCCCGCATACACCCTGCCCTGAGCAGCCGTCCTTCGGTGATGTGATCCTGTGCTCCTCTCTCAGGTGGTCAAGAAGCGACTCCTCAGGGTCACCCTCAAAATGCATCTTTTTTCCGTTGAGAGACCAGTTAATCATCGCACTGCTTTTTCCAGGCTGTCAACATCCGGAGTGACGGACTCAGGCATTTTTATCATCTGCCGCAGTGAGCCGGTATCCTTGAGGCCGCTGCCTGTCAGCAGTACAACATTGTCTGAGTCGTCAGGCAGCAGTCCCTGCCTCCGGTATGATACGAAGCCTGCATATGCTGCCGCCGCGGCGGGCTCGGCGAAGAGACCCGTGCTCTCTGCCAGCAGCCTTGAGGCCTGCAGTATCTCTTCATCGGTCACTGTCATGGTTCTGCCGGAGTATTCATTGATGTATCTGCGGGCCATAAAGAAGTTCCCGGGCAGGTCAACGGATATTGAGTCAGCAACTGTGGATGACGGTATGACCTCAAATTTCTCCTGATCAATATTGCGAACCAGGTTGTCGCTTCCGGCCGACTGCACCGCCACTATGAGAGGCATGCGGTCTGTTATCTGCAGGCGGAGCAGCTCTTCAAAACCCTTGTATACACCTGACAGTATCACCCCGTCGCCCACGGGAACGAACACTGTGTCCGGCAGACGGAAACCCATCTGCTCGTAAAGCTCAAACGATACGCTCTTTTTACCTTCGATGGTGAGGGGGTTAAAGGCGGTGTTGCGGTTATACCACCCGAACTGTTCAGTGGCTTTTATGCTGAGGGCAAAGGCATCGTCATAGGTGCCCTTCACCGGCACCAGGGTAGCACCATACATCACTATCTGTGTCAGCTTGGCCGGCGGCGCGTTTTCCGGTACCAGTATCAGGGCTTTCTGACCCTGTGAGGCGCAGATGCCGGCCAGGGAGGAGCCTGCATTGCCGGTGGAGGCGGTAATGATGGTCTGAAACCCTCTCTCGCGGGCATATGCCGATACCAGTGCCGAGGCCCTGTCCTTGAACGACCATGTGGGGTTCTGCGAGTCATCCTTGAGGTACAGACGGCAGGGCATCCTCTGCCCTTCGGCGGAGGTTATGCGGTAGAGGGGAGTGTTGCCAACCCTCAGGGGAGGAAGGCTCTCAACGGTTTCGACAGGAAGCAGGCTGATGAATTTGGTCCTCTTCAGCTCAGCAAAGGAGGGGGAGGATCTCCTGACAGCGTCATAGTCATAGAGTGTCTTCAACACTCCCCTGGGAGGTTGCCCTGAACGGTTGCCCGCGCTGCAGGAGGGACAGAGATAGATGGTCTCATCTCCGCCATACTCCCTGCCGCAGTCGTTGCACCGGTATATATGCCTGCTGTTACTCATCTTCTTTCCCGGAGTCTTTGCACTGAGGTTTATGCCTGTTGTCACTCATCTTCTTTTTCGCAGTCGATGCACTGATATATACCTTCCCCTGTTAATTTACCATGCCACCGGGACATTGCCCCACAGGCTACATATCTCTCAGCAGCCCGGTTCTATCATTGAATTCATTGATCAGCTCGTCCCAACGGCCTGTCTGCCTGAACATGGTATCCCATATCTCCCTGTCGTACCAGAGCTGGTTCAGCTCTTCCACCTCCTTGCCCTGCTGTTCCACCCAGGTGTAGTATTTGAGGTTGTGGATAGCCTTCCTGTCGCGGTAGGAGAGCTCCTTCATGTTATCACATCTTGCTCCCATGAGGCACTGTTCGAAGTCGCGCACGGCCTGCAGCGTGTCATACACGCCCCTGGTGCTGCTCAGCTCCTCAATTCGTGACCGGTACATCTCAGCCGAGTCAGTGGCTATGGTAATGATGACGTCATCTTCCGTCATCTCGAAATAGCGTGCTGTCTTGATGGCGGAGAGCAGGTTGCTGATACCCGAGATGCCTATGAGGGGCAGCTCGCGAACCACCTCTTCGCCGAGGCCAAGGAACGAGAGGTACTCTCCGCCCTTCGTCTCATTGAACAGCCGCAGCAGCCTCATGCAGTCTTCATCGTCAATTGCCGTCACCACGTCGGTGTTTCTGACGTTGTGTATCCAGGGCACGTGCTTATCACCGATACCCTCTATGCGATGGCCGCCGAAGCCGTTCATCAGCAGGGTAGGGCACTGCAGCGCCTCGGAGGCCACCACCCTGATGTCAGGCACCAGGGTCCTGAGGTAATCGCCCGCCGCGATGGTACCTGCCGATCCGGTTGCCGAGACGTAGGCTGCCAGCTTGCTTTTGTCGCTCTTCACCCTGGCGTATACCTCTTCGATGGCCTGGCCGGTGATGTTATAGTGCCAGGTGCTGTTGCCAAACTCATCAAACTGGTTGAAGATGATGCACTCGGGCCTGGTCCCGCGTATCTCCCAGCATTTGTCGTATATCTCCTTGACATTCGATTCGCAGCCGGGGGTGGCTATCACCTCTGATCCTATCTCATCGCGCAGCCAGGCAAAGCGCTCGCGGCTCATCTCCTCGGGCAGTATCGCCACCGACTCCGTGCCCATAAGCTTCGAGTCGAAGGCTCCGCCCCTGCAGTAGTTGCCGGTGGAGGGCCATACGGCCTTGTGATAGCCGGGGTCAAAGCCGCCGGTGATTATCCGCGGTGCCAGACAGCCGTAGGCGGCTCCCACCTTATGAGCTCCCGTGGGAAACCACTTGCCGATGAGCAGGATGATACGCGCTTTCACTCCTGTCAGCAGCGAGGGTAGTTCTATGAAGTTAACCTCCCCGAACAGTCCGCCATGTTCCACAGGCTCGTTCTTCCATGTAATGCGGAAGAGGTTCAGCGGGTTTATCTCCCACAGCCCGACACTCTGCAGTCGTTCAGCGATCTTTGAGGGAATCATCTCAGGGTACATCTGTTGCTCAAAAGTCGGCAGTATGATGCCTCTCTCCCTGAAGCGGCTGACAGCATTCTCCAGCGCTGTCTCACTGGTAATATTATCGATAGGCCTGATCATATCATCATTGGCTTTATGTCAAATGTGCAATGCAAGATAGCAATATGCAGTCAAATAAACACTCTGCTTCGTCATGGCTGGAGGATGCTGCCTGCACCCTCCAGCAGCACTGCCATCTCCGCGGCCCTGACGAATCTCGCCTCCCTGACGCAGGGGGTGAGGAACCTGACCTCCGTCAGCCTGAAGCTCTTCCTGTCAAAGGTGGCCGTGACGAAGTCGGTCTCATAGATATAGGTCCCTGGCATCTCCGTAAGGGTGGTAAAGCTGCCCTTGTGCTTGTATATCAGGTTTTTTCTGTTCTTCAGGATTGAGAGGAAGTAACCCTCTTCCGCAGCGTTGAATGATGCGGTGGTGAGGTAGAACCTCGGCTTGTCACGGAAGGGAGACCCGGCGGTGGGACAGAAGGTGGTGCAGTTACCGCATTCGTTGCAGAAGTTGGCGATATTAAGTATCTGGTACTTCTGCGTGACGGCAAAGGTGGTGTCATCCTCAAAACGGATGGTGCCATCTTCCGACAGGAGAGCCTTCTGTAGTTTCATGCTGACAGGTGTGACTGTGTAACACCTGTTTGCCATGTTGGGGCAGACGGTGGTGCATATGCTGCACATCTCATCGCACCACAGGCAGCGTGAGGCCTCACTGACCATGGTATCCCTGTCAGGAGCAGTGCTCAGAAGAGTGAAGGTCAGCCTCTGCTCGTCAGTGGGTTCAGAAGCAGGTTTTGCGTGGATCCTTTGTGCTCTTCTGATGACGAGCTCCCTTGCAGGGTGATCCCTGGCGGAGGCCGGTTTCAGGAGTGCAAAGTCTATTCCTGCGTCACGTATTATCTGTTCTGCCGCTTTCCTGCCGTCACCTATGGCATTGATGGCTGTAGAGGCACCGCGCATGGCGTCACCGCCGGTATAGACACCTTTGATGGCTGTTCTGCAGGACCTGTCTGCCACTGCCAGCCCGGAGTCACCCGCGAAACCGATGTCAGTAATCTGTCCGATGGCTGGAATAACAGTATCGCACGGAATCATGAACTCGCTGCCGGCGATTTTTACCGGGGAGGGTCTTCCGCTGCGGTCACTGCCCCGGAGTTCCATGCGGCTGCAGAGCAGGGAGGTCACCCTGCCTTTGTCCGTGATTATCTTCTCAGGGGCGGCAAGCTCAATGAGGGTGATACCCTCCTTCATCACCTCCCGTATCTCTCCCTGGTCTGCCGGCATCTCATTTACGGTGCGCCGGTAGACTACCGTCACGCGGCCATCCCTGCCTGCTATGCGGTGGGCGGTGCGTGCAGCATCCATGGCCGTGTTGCCTCCCCCGATAATGACAATATTTTTACCTGCTCCGGTATCCTCACCCCGGCGTGCCCTGAAGAGAAACTCAAGTGGGTCGGTGACACCCCCGGCATCGGCGCCATCTATCTTCAACGGTGCGGCAAGCTGGGCTCCAGGAGCGGCGAAGATGTAGGGATAATCGCGCCTCAGGGATTCAAACATCTCCCTGCCGACAGGGGTTTCGTAGTGTATCTTAACTCCCAGCCCGGTTATGCGATCAATGTCTCTTTCCACTGCAGTGTCGGTGAGCCTGAAGCCGGGTATGGCATACTGTACCATGCCGCCGGCTTTGGATCTGGCTTCGAAGACGTCAACGTCAAAGCCTGCCATTTGCAGGTAGTAAGCACACGAGAGGCCGGCAGGGCCTGCTCCGATGACGGCTGCCTTCAGGCCGTTGCCGTGGGCAGGCTTAATATCCACCTCATCCTGAGAGGAGATGAAACGCTTCACCTCCCTTATCTGCAGGGGATCGTCATAGTTGATCCTGGTGCATTTTCCCTGGCAGAGATGATCGCACACCATCCCTGTCACGGAGGGGAAAGGGTTGGTCCGCAGTATCACCTCAAACGCCCTGTCAAAATGCTCCTGCGAAGTGTGCCAGAGATAATCGGGGATATCCTGCGATGTGGCACAGGCATCACGGCAGGGTGCACTGATGCAGTCGAACAGGTCAAGGTCGCGGTCCGACTTGATATCGGGAGGTTTAATATAGACCCTGCGATATCGGGTATCGGAGAGCACCGCCACACTGTAGGCTTTAAGGTTGGCCAGCGCTGCCGCATTCTTGTCCTTCACGCCTGCAGATTCACTGATGAACTCCGGAATATCCGCGGCTTCTTTCGCCTGCAATGCCCTCTCCAGCTCCCAGATATACTGGTTCAGCCTCATGTATCCGCCAGGCCTGAGCAGGTCGCTGCAGACGGTTACCGTCCGGAAGCCGCAGGAGACCAGCGGGGCTATGTTAAAGGCATCGGCACCGGCGGAGAAGGAGAGCAGGAGGTCACCGTTAAACTCCTCCTGCAGCCTGCGTGCCAGCGCCACGGAGACCGGGTGCAGGGCGCGTCCGCTCATGTACATCATGGTCACATCGCTGCCGAATTTTTTCCTGTTGTTGACCGACTCCAGGGTGTTGGTAAGCTTCAGCCCGAACTGCAGCCAGTGGTTACCGGCTACCTCGCACAGAGACCGTATTATCCTCACGGCATCAGGGTATTTGAGGTCGTGGGCAAATGCTTCGTCGGGTACTATGGTGCCGAACCGGAGCCTGTCATTCAAAATACCGCGCAGCTCTCCGGGACCGAGGAGGGTGGGGTTGAGCTTGACGAGAGTATGGAGCTTTCTCTCCGACAACAGGTAGAGGGCTATGGATTCAATCTCATCGGGAGGACAGCCGTGCATGGTTGAGAGGGTGATGCTATCAGATATACGTGACGGGATGACGGTATCAGCCGCCTCAGGGCATATCTCCTCTATCTCTTTGACCCTGGCAAGTATCTCGTTGCCGCACTCTGTCATCATATCCAGGAACCACTGCACATTTTCATTCATGATGCCCTTCAGGTCGTACCCAACGCTCATGTTGAAGATCGTCCCCGGGTCATCACCCCATCCCAGTTTCCTGTTGAGTATGTGAATTATGATCCAGGCATTGAGGTATTCATCGAAGCTCTCCCTCACCGTCAGCTCCTGTGACCATTCACAGTTATATCCTTCGTCCTGCATGTCGATGCAGGGCTTTGAGACCTCGATCTCATCAAGCGTCTGAACCGTCTTCAGCTCGATATACCTTGCTCCTGTGAGCCACGCGGCGACAATGTTCTGTGCCATCTGGGTGTGAGGTCCGGCAGCGACGCCCACCGGATTGTGAATATGGCGACCGAATATCCCGGTTTCCAGGGTGGCATGCTCCGGGGGGATGAAGAAGAGCTCCTGCGGGATGCCGAATAGTGAACCCTTTTTGCCTAGTTCGTCAAGAATAAGCCCGAGAAGCTGCTTCAGGGGTAGTGGGTGAAATCGGCCTGTTATTGTCATTGATTATTTCTGTCGTAAAGTCTCATCAGCACCTTCTCAGGTGTAAGCGGAGCATCATAGTCGGGCGTCCAGGCAGGATTGAAGGCCCTGATGGCATTCTGCAGTGCGAAGAAGGCGCCGATGCCGTACATGAAGGGAGGCTCGCCAATGGCCTTTGACCTCATCAGCGCAAACTTTGGGCCTTCCGTCCCCAGCGCCCGGCATTCAAGCACTGCGGGTGCGGAGTATATATCCGGGACCTTATATGTCGAGAGGCTGTCGGTAAGCATCCTGCCATCCTTGCTGAAGGCCACCTCCTCCATCGTCATCCATCCGATGCCCTGCACAATGCCTCCCTCTACCTGGCCCATGTCTATGTCAGGATTGTGGCTGTTGCCGAAGTCATGAACCAGCAGCACCTTCTCGATACTGTACCTGCCCCTGAGACAGTCGAGCAGCACTGTGATCACTGCTGTTCCGTATACGTGGTAGATGAAGGGATGCCCCTTCTCCCGTGTCTTGTCAAAATAGATGACAGGAGTGGCATAATGGCCTGTCTCCGACAGTGCCACCCTCCTCAGGAGTGCCTCTCGCACAAGCTTTTCCCATGTCAGTTCTGTCTGCTCCCCGTTCATCAGCACCTTCTCTTCCTGCAGTGATACATCAGCAGGGGCGCAGTGGAGCAGTTGCGAGGCCACATCCTTAAGTCTGCCTGTCAGTTTGTCTGCTGCTATCAGCAGGGCATTGCCGTTCAGGTCGGCGCCTGTACTGGCGGCAGTGGGGGAGGTGTTGGCCACGCGGGTGGTGTTGGTGGTCTCAATCCTGATCCTATCCGGAGCGACGGAGAAGGCTCCTGCTGCCACCCGGGCCAGCCTTGTGTTTACGCCCTGCCCCATCTCCACTGCACCGGTGCTGATACCTATGCTGCCGTCCTGGTAGATGTGCACCAGCGCCCGGGCATGGTTCATCGAGGTGTTGGTGAAGGAGATGCCGAAGCAGACCGGCATCAGTGCCATCCCCTTCCTGTAGACAGTCCTGCGGCTGTTGAACTCAGCGATCTCCTTTTCGATCCTGTCGATCTCAAACTCTTTGTTGAGAGCGGTGAAACACTTCCCGATGTTTACATCCATGGCCACCTGTCCGTACTGGAACATGTCATTCTCTTTCAGGAAGTTGGCCTGCTGTATTATGCGGGCAGGAATCTTCAGCTCACTGGCTGCCCTGGCGATGGCCGCCTCTATCATGAACATTCCCTGCGGGGCCCCGAAGCCCCGGAAGGCGGTGTTCGGGGGCAGGTTGGTGCGGCAGCTGTGAACTGTCACCTCAGTATTGGGGATGAAATATGCATTGGTGGAATGGAAGAGGGTCCGCTCCATGATCGCGGGAGAGAGGTCGGCAGCAGCGCCGCCGTTCTGGTACATCACGACCTGGTATGCCACAATGCGGTAGTCGCCGGTGAGGCCTATACGGTAGTCGGCACTATAGGGATGGCGCTTGCCCGTCATGCGCATATCGTCACCGCGGCTGAGAGTAATCTTCACCGGCCTCTCCAGCAGTGAGGCGGCGAGGGCGGACATCACCGCCACGAAGGTGGCCTGGTCCTCCTTGCCACCGAAAGCCCCGCCCAGGCGTGCCACGTCCACTTCCACACGGTTCATCGGCAGTGCCAGCACCCTGGCGGCTATCTTCTGCACCAGCGTCGGCCCCTGTGTGGATGAGTGAATCCTGATGCAACTGTTGTCTGAAGGCCAGGAATATGCTCCCTGCGTCTCCAGGTAGAGATGCTCCTGACCGCCGGTATCGGCCCTCCCTTCGAAGATATGTTCACATGCATCCCAGGCAGCGGCTACATCGCCCATACGGAAGGTGCGCGAGGGAATAAGGAAATGACCCTTTGCGGCAGCCTCCCTGGGGTCGGTGACAGGATCCAGTTCACTGATAACTATCTTTATCAGCTTCACCGCCTTGCGTGCAGCCTGTTCTGTCTCAGCCACGACAAGAGCCACGGGCTGGCCGCGGTAGTGCACTTCATCGACGGCAAAGAGCGTCTCGTCAGAGATGATTCCCCCGATGTCATTCTTGCCGGGGATGTCTTCAAAGGTGAAGATCCGGCGCACACCCGGCACGGTGAGAGCAGCTGAAAGATCCAGCCCGGTTATCTTTCCATGGGCAGAGGGTGAACCAAAGATGACACCGTAGAGTGTATTCTTCAGTACCGGTATGTCATCAAGATACTGCGACCTGCCTGTGGTGTGGCTTATTAAATCCGGGTTGTTCATAGCTCGTCGATACTCAGGTTAAGTCTTCCCGGAAAGAGTTTCAGGAAATGAGCCAGGAACAGCTGGCGGAGAAGCAGCCTCTTGTACTCCTTGCTGCCCCTCACATCGCTGATGGGAGAGATCTCCTCCTGAATGAGTTCATTGGCCTGCAACAGGGTCTCCCTGGTCACCTTCCGGCCGGTCAGGAACGCTGAACTCCTGTTCAGGAACAGGGGAACAGGACTCACCCCTCCGGCGGAGAGATGACATTCAACGATGGTGTCGCCGTTCATCCGGAGCGATATGGCACTGTTGACGCTGGCTATGTCAAGATGGGTCCGCCGGCTTACCTTCTCAAAACTGAAGAGGGGAGGATCATTGCTGCAATTGAAGACTACGCTTCGTATATATTCACCCTCCCGCATGTCAAGCTTCTTGTACGCGAGGAAAAGACTCTTCAGTGGCATAGTTCTCTCCTGCCGGCCGTCAGTGATCATAACATCGGCATTGAGTGCCAGGAGCATGACGGATATGTCGCCTATGGGAGAGGCGTTGACGATATTGCCCCCGACGGTGGCCATGTTCCTCACCGGCTCGGAGGCGATGAGCTGAATAACTGATGGGAGATCCGGTATCTGCCTTTTCAACAGCTCTGAATGTTCCAGCTCGCTTATCGTTGTTGCTGCACCGATTATGCACCTGCCGTTGTCATCTCTGATACCTTTGAGTCCCTTTCTGTCAATGAAGGTGACAATCTCCGACTCTGCGAGAAGGTCTGCCTTCTGCACCATCAGGTCGGTGCCGCCGCCGACACCCCGCGCTCCTGCCGGCTCCGGGGGCAGGGGAGGTATCCCGGAGAGCCTCTCAGCTATGGAGAGGAAGTATGCCGGCAGCTCTCCCATGTCCACCAGCCAGCTTACAGGATCAGATAATTGCTTGTCGGAAAGAGCGGAGGCTATGACTGCTGCAGCTTTCTCTACAGACTTATAACCAGTGCAGCGGCATATGTTGCCGCTGACAGAAGCCACAGCAGTCTCAGGGGTGGTCTTCCTGGCTGCGAGGCTCTCGGCCGTCAGTGACATCACTATGCCCGGCGTGCAGAAACCGCACTGTGTGGCACTGTGGTCGACAATAGCCTGCTGTACGGTTGAGATTTTATCGGTGTTGATGCCCTCCACGGTGACAATATGCCTGCCGTGTGCATTGACAAGAGGCATCAGGCATGAGACTGCACTGATGTAGGTGACCCTGTCGCCTTCGGCTGTGCCGACAAGCACAGTGCAGGCTCCGCAGTCTCCCTCACGGCAGCCTGTCTTTGTGCCGGTAAGGCCCATATCATACCTTATGAAGTCCAGCAGCGAATAACCGGACGGCCTGCCGGTGCTGATCGTCTCATCATTGAGGATGAATGTTACCATACACAAATATATTCAATCGGGATTTATTTTACCTTTGATTTCCCGCTTAAATGCCCGCTTCATGGAAAACGTCAGTCAGAAAATCAGAGAACTCTCGGAAAAATACAGTGATTATACGGCCAACAACCTCTCCAGACTTGTCAGGATCCAATCGTTGACAACCCGGGAGAGGGAGGTGCAGACGGAGCTTAAACGCCAGATGGAGGAGGCCGGGTTTGACGAGGTTCGCATTGACGGCCTGGGCAATGTCATCGGCCGGATCGGGAACGGAAAGAGGATACTTGCCATTGACGGCCACATGGATACTGTTGACCTCGGCGCCCTGCGCAACTGGAGCTTTGACCCGCTGGGGGGCGAGATACGCGACGGATATGTTCACGGCCGCGGCTCCGTGGACCAGAAGGGAGGACCGGCTGCCTTTGTCACGGCAGGACGCATACTGAAGGAGCTGGGCTTCGACGGGGATGCCACTATTTATTTTACGGGGACGGTTATGGAGGAGGACTGCGACGGGCTCTGCTGGAAATATATCATCGAAGAGGATAAGATCAGGCCTGACATGGTCATCATCACCGAGCCCACAAACCTGAACCTCTACAGGGGCCAGCGAGGCAGGATGGAGATGCAGGTCCATTTTCACGGTGTCTCATCACACGGCTCGGCCCCGGAACGCGGAGTCAATGCCATCTATATGGCATCACGGGTGGCACTGGAGATAGAAAAACTAAATGAGAGGCTTACCGGTGATGAGTTCCTCGGCAGGGGAAGCATTACTGCCACGGAGGTAAAAACAGAGGGCCCCTCGCTCTGCGCGGTGCCCGACTATGCCCGTTTACACCTCGACAGGCGGCTGACGGCAGGGGAGACGCGCGACAGTGCCGTGGCAGAGATAGAGGAGATTATCAGGGGGATGAATGCGGAGGTGAAGCTTATAACCTATCGCGAAAAGGCTTACACCGGGATGGAGTACGGAATGGAGAGCTACTACCCCACATGGACAACAGATGAAGGGCACGTGTCGGTGCAGACAGGGATCAGGGTGTTTGAAAGCCTGTTCGGAAGAAAGCCGGTGGTGGACAAATGGACCTTCTCGACCAACGGCATCATGACCTGCGGCACATTCGGGATACCGACAATAGGTTTCGGACCCGGGAACGAGGTGCTGGCACACGCACCCGATGAGAAGGTGCCGGTCAGTGATCTGGTCGACGCCTCGGCATTCTATGCCGCTTTTGCATTTGAGTTTGCAGGATAGGATTAACATGAGTGCCACACGGGTATGCATTAGTTAATTTTTGTTTGCCGGACAGGAATAACCTTATTGCCTCCCCGGCACCTGCTGGAGAAGGATATGCTGCTGCTGCTGCCGGTGCCTGGTATACTCCTTCTGATTTAACCGCCCGTGATTAGCGGGGAGCAGGAGAAAAATTATGATAATAAACCGAAAACAGTGATATGAGGCTGAATGAAAAGATTGAGAAGATAGCCGGAACACGATCCGGGCTCTACGGCAAGGATTTCCTCCTCACCTGGGAGAAGAGCATGACAGACCTTAACCTGGTGCTGGATATTGCAGAGGTGCTCAGGGAGATGCGTCATGCGAATATCTCACCGAAGTTGTTTGATTCGGGACTGGCAATCTCGAACTTCAGGGATAAATCGACGCGTACAAGATTTTCATTTGCCTCGGCAGCCAACCTGCTGGGACTGGCGGTGCAGGATCTTGACGAGGAGAAGTCGCAGATAGCCCACGGAGAGACTGTCCGTGAGACGGCGAACATGATCTCGTTCATGTCCGACTTCATAGGTATACGTGATGACATCTTCCTGGGCGAGGGCAACAGGTACATGCGCGAGGTGGGTGCTGCCCTTGACGAGGGCTTTGAACAGGGTGTGCTGCCGGTGAGGCCGGGAATAGTCAACCTGCAGTGCGACATGGATCACCCGACACAGGCGATGGCCGACCTTATGCATCTTGTCAACCATTTTGGATCGCCGGAGAGCCTCAGGGGAAAGAAGCTGGTGATGAGCTGGGCCTACTCGCCGAGTTACGGTAAGCCGTTATCGGTGCCCCAGGGTATCATTGCACTGATGTCACGGTTCGGGATGGAGATAGAACTGGCTTACCCGGAGGGGTATAACCTTATTCCGGAGATAGTTGAGCTGGCCAGAGAGAATGCAGCTGCCGCGGGAGGCTCTCTTAACGTCAGCCACTCGATGGAAGAGGCGATGAGAGATGCGGACATAGTCTATCCCAAGAGCTGGGCTCCCTACAGTATCATGCAGCAGAGGACGGAACTGCTGAAGAAGGGTGACAGGGCCGGACTGAAGGATCTGGAGAATGTATGCCTCTCAAAGAATGCGAGCTTCAGACACTGGGAGTTCAATGATGAGAAGCTGAAGCTGACGAAGAACAGCGGGGCCCTTTACATGCACTGCCTGCCGGCTGACATCAGCGGCGTCTCATGCGAGTGCGGGGAGGTGAGCGCCGCAGCGTTTGAGAGATACAGGATAGAGACCTACAGGGAGGCGGGGTATAAGCCTTATATCATCGCGGCAATGATGCTTGCCAACAGGTTTGAAAACCCCCGTGAGGTGCTTGGTGGTATCATGAAGAGAAACCGCCTGCGGGTGGGAGAATGACACACCCCGGGAGGCAATCAGGAGACTGCACGATGCAAATATTTGCCTCTCCTCTCTTCGCCGGTCATCTCTCCCTTTTCAACCACCACTTCACCACCTTTAATGACATATTCAGGTGCACCCCGTACAGCCATGCCTTCATAGATGTTGATGTCACAGTTCATGTGGTGACTCCCTGCCGATATAACCCCTGCCGGCTCGGGGTTCCATATGACAATATCGGCATCTGAACCGGCTGATATGTCTCCCTTCCGGGGGTGAATTCCGAAGATTTTGGCCGGCTCCGTGGAGAAAATATTAACTAATTGGTTAAAATTTAACCGTCCGGTTAAGATTCCGTAAGTATAGAGAAGTCCAAGCCGGTGTTCAACGCCTCCGGCGCCGCCGGGGATTTTTCTGAAGTCATCGAGACCGGCTCTCTTTTGCTCTGCCGTGAACGGGCAGTGGTCTGTGCCTACGGTGTTTAGCGTGCCGTCGGCAAGTGCATGCCAGAGTGCATCGCTGTCGGCCTCCGTGCGGAGCGGGGGGCTGATGACATAGGGCGAGGTCTGTTCAAACGGCCCTGTATACTTTGAGTTGTCAAGAAGAAGGTATTGGGGACAGGTCTCTGCGTATACTATCTCACCCCGTGAACGGGCCTCCCTGATATGTTCAAGTGATTCTGCTGCCGACACATGGACTAAATAGAGAGGGCACCCGGCCTCCGCCGCCATGGCAATGGCCTTCTTTACCGCTGATGCCTCCAGGCGTGATGGTCTGGAGAGGAGGTGGTAGAGGGGAAGAGTGTGACCGTCGAGGAAGAATCTCTCTCTCAGTTTCTCAATCTCATCTCCCTCCTCACAGTGAACGGTGACGGTGCCTCCGGCCTTGCCGACAGCCTTCATCACCCTCAGAAGATCCTCATCACCAAGCCCGACGGTGTTTTTATAAGCCATATATACCTTGAAGGAGGTAACACCCATCCTGATGCACTCCCTGATCTCACCGGGGATGCTCTCTCTCCACTCAACAGGAGTGACATGAAAGGAGTAGTCGGTCAGGGAGCGTTCCGCCTCTCTCATTCGCTTTTCAAGTGCCCGGGGCATGGGCTCCCCCTTCTCCGGCGTCACAAAGTCGATCAGGGTCGTGGTACCTCCAAGAAGAGCAGCCCTGCTTCCGGTGAGGAAGTCGTCCGATGAATAACCTGCAGACGACGGCAGGTGCATGTGCACATGGGGGTCAACGCCCCCGGGAAGGACGAACATTCCTGCTGCATCAATCACACGGTCTGCCTGGGCATATTCGGAAAGAGGTCCTGCAGCAGAGATTCTGCCATCTTCCACAAACAGGTCTGCCGCCATGGTTCCGGCAGCTGTGACAAGGGTACCGTTTTTAATCAACATGTTCATGCAGAGCGTGGCAGGATATTCTTACGGCAAAGTAATGAAATTTATCAGAAAAAGAGCGGAGCCGATGAGTTCGGACCATATATCGCAATGTCAGTAACTGTTAAAAGAAGTACTTTTACATTGTAATTTCGTGTGCATGGATATATGAAGATCAGAAAAAGGAAATATCATTTTCTGTTATCGGCACTTCTTATTCTTGTTGCAGTATCCGGTTGCCAGAAAGAGCCGCCGATTACAAAGGCTGAGTATATTCAGCACATTGTTGACTATGTGAGTTCAGACAGTCTTGAATCATATGTCAGTTGGCTGGAGGGAATGGGTACCCGGTTTGCCCTGGCCGACAATCACAGGGAGGTAGCCGAACGGATAAGAAACCGTTTCATTGCTTTCGGCTACCTTTCTGCCCGACTGGATTCATTCTATCTTACCAGAACATTCCGGGGGATAGATTATTCAACATGGCAGTACAATATTATTGCATCCCTGCCCGGGAGGGAAGATGACAGCATCTGCATTGTGGGGGCTCATTATGACAATATTGTTTCGGGGGGTGATCCGTTCACCCTCTCACCCGGTGCAAATGACAATGCTTCAGGAGTGGCTGCAGTACTGGAGATAGCCCGTATCATGAAGGAACGCAGGTTCAGGCCGAAACATACGTTAAGGTTCACAGCCTTTGCTGCGGAAGAGCTGGGACTGCATGGCAGCCTCCACCAGGCCGGTCAGGATGCATCCGCAGGCAGCAGTATAAAGATGATGATCAATTATGACATGATAGCCTACCTTGAAGAGCCGTCAACAACCCCATGGCTTGTCAATATAATTCATTATGACAACTCTGAGGGGCTGAAGAACGAGGCGGCGGAGCTGTGTGCGGTCAACAGTACCCTGGTCTCTTATTCAGACAACACAAACTATAACCGAAGCGACAGCTACGCATACTATATGCATGGCTTCAGGGCTCTCTTCTTCCATCAGAGTGACATCGAAAGCACATATCATACTGTCGGGGATGTTACTTCCGTATGCAATTTTCAATATTGCAGGGAGGTAGTCAGGGCATCATTTGCCCTGGTCCTCGATAAAAACTACTGAGGGTTGCGGGACGCAACTGATCTCCTGATGTATACCCACTCCCCTGAACTGTTGATTCCGCTGACTATGGTCACCATTCCTATCGGGTTATCGTTCGGTCTGAAGGTAAATTCGCCTGCGGGTTCGTTCGTCCATGGTTCCCAGAAGATTGTGGGGTCAAGCAGAGGCTCACCGGCACCACGGGCAACTCTTAAGGTTACCGGTTCTGCCGGCTTACGGGGCATCACAACCGGAACAACTCTTGATCCTGCAGGCAGTGAGAGGCCTGCCAGATCGCCGTTAATGCTATTAAAGCCTACTATACCGGAGTAGATGGCATTACCGTGAATATAGAGTCTGTCAACAACATCTATGCTGTGAATCCTGTCGGGAGGCAGCGCCAGCAATTCGTCCAGGTCACTGAAGGGGATACCGTCGAGGATGAAGAGAGGATCGTACTGTTCGGGGAGCGGTGTGTCAGAGACTATCTTCAGTGAATATCTCCCCCTGTTGCTTCGAACCAAAACCCCGGGGACAACCTCGTAGATCACCTCCCTGATGTTGGTAAGCTTTACATAACGGTCGAGCAGAACCCTGTAAGAAGGAGTTCCGTAGAATATTTTCTTCTCTTTCTGTGATACATCTGAGGGTAGGGGCATCAGCGTGTCGCCATAGTAAATATCACACAGCTGGCGGTTCAGGTCAGCCTCCCTGACATAGTCAATCTCTTCGGACGAGAGGGTAAACCTTCTGACGGGCATGCCCGAGACATTATCCTCCCTGCCGGTATCAATAACCAGCTTTGAACCTTCCGGCATCTGCCGGACAGGTACAACAACCAGGTTGTGTGGTCCGGTGATATCGGGCAGGGGCAGGTGAAACCTTCCCGTACTATGAGTAAATCCTCCTGTCAGCGTATTGTCGGTAAGCAGCGTTGCAGCCACCGGGAGATACGGGAGAGGCTCTCCGTCGCCATTGAGGCAAATACCTGCCAGTGCCGGTCCCCGGGTTTCCGGCATAAAGCTGTAGCTTCTTTCTCTCTCGTCGATTATAAGGCGGCTGTTGTAGAGAGGTCCTTCGGGGGTGCCTGAACCTTTCCTGTAGAATGAGGTGGCACACTCATCGGGGTAAGAGGAGGCTATCAGCCACCCTTCCCTCGCATCCCCGCCGGCAGGAATGGTGTAATCTGCCTGCCACCCCGGAACACCGGGAATATAGAGGTCGTGAATATCAAGCGGACAATCACTGGTAACGAGTCTGGATATCAGGCCACTCTTCCCTTTTCCCTTGCCGGTGTTGTAGCTGACTTCCAGGGTTGAGGGATCATCGGTAGGAGACCCTATTTCCAGTTGCTGGTTGTCGCCTATCGGGTTGCCGTTAAAGAATAGTCTTTTATAGAGTATTTCGTTCTCACCCGAGAGCAGAGAGAGCTGATAGAGACCGATATCCAGATCGTATGTCGGCACTGAGAAATGTACTGCACCCTGTTCGACAATTGCCGAGTCGCAGAGGTACCATGTGTAGTTCCGGTGGATCAGCATCCTGGTGGAGGCGGCATTCAGGCCCCTGCCCGTGACGTTCAGCCTGCCCGCGGTCTTACTGAATGTGAACCGGGAGTCGCTCTCCTCATCCCCGGCGGTTTCCACCATCAGTGCGACTTTCTGTCCTTCGGCCTGAGCTGCAACCCTGTACCGGCGTCCCTCCCCGTGCTCCAGCTCCACCATACCCCAGCCGGTAGGATCGGTTTTGAGAATGGCAACAGTATCACCTTTCTGGTCCATCAGAGGAGCCTCATATTGCAGTCCGGCTCCCGAAGCGTCTGACACAAACAGGGCGCAACGGTTGAGGCCGGGAAGAAGCCTTCCATTTTCAGGGGTAAGGGTAATCACCCTGCTATTATCGGTGGCTGCCGGAACAGAGCTGATCATAGCGGGGTTGACAATTTTCAGGGGGAGGTAGCTCCGTGAAAGATCGGGGCGGTTACGCATCCAGTTGGTATAGGCACGCAGGTAATACCATCCGGTGGTTGCTCCGGCCGGGACTGCTAAAGAGTTTGATGTGCGACTGTTTTCAAGCAGGTACTCACCGTTGGAAATCCTGTTCCCGGCAGAATCAAGCAGTTCAACCCTGAGCACCCTGCTCAGCACGGATGGCATCCAGCTGTCTGACTCAAGCACGATGGCAGTAAAAGGAATGTTATCGCCAGGAAGGTATATCTGTCTGTCGGTGGTAATCCATGCAGTCTCGGTAAACAGGGGTCCGTTAATACTTCTTTCCTGTGACCTCGTCTCCAGGGGCATAAGAAGAAGCAACAGGATGAGCATCGCGGTACTACGCGGTTTGAAGATGTTCAATATTTTCAGTTCCCATCTCATACTACTCCCAGAATGGTGGTCTGATGGTTGTTCCTCCCCTCAGCCTGCAATCATAGCATTTCTGCTGCAGGGTGGTGGCATACTTATCCACGTCAATTTCAGATACAAAGATATTAGCCGGCAGAAACTCCCAGGAGATCCCGTCCTGCCCTATCGGGACGAGAGAACAGTTAAAGGTGATGACATCGAACTCTGTCGGTTTGTCGGCAAATACCCTTGCGTGTGAAACACCTGCCACCTCAAAGACTCCGCCAGCCTCGGTATCAGGATCGGAGATACACTCTATGTTTCCCCTGATCCTGAATGGTTGGGTTTCGTAAAGACCACCGGTTTCATCAATCATCTTTTTGAGGTCGTACCAGAACTCATATGCCGACTTGGGGATGGATAACTGCACCACGTTGAGACTGTACCTTATCGTCAGCTGGTCGCCATACTGTGATACAAAGTTCAGTTCTGCGTCGGCAACCCTGTTACCTTCCATTCCGTATGAGTCAGCGATAAATATTCCTGGTATTTCCAGACTCTTCCAGCAAAACCTGTAATCCGGACCGCGATAGTTTACTACAGAATCACCATTCCAGATGAAATTACAGGGGAATGGCACAGAGTAGTTGTAGGTAGCATCGAGAAGCCATCTCAGGTAAACAGGCTTATCATCACTGCTGCTGGCATTAGCATAAAACTTCAGTCCGTGCTCCCATTCTCCGAATTCTGACACCTTCGTGTATTCGGCCCTGAAGGTCACACTGTCAATGGGCGTGGGCGGTATATATGGCTCATATGCTGATGCATATACTTTCTGATCGCCTGTCACTACCAGCAACCTGTATTTTTTCCCCTGTTCCGGTATGACAGGTGCGCCTGATGGTACGTACAGGCCAGGGTTTATCTCGAAGAAAGGGAATGATGTTCCGTCGTCGCACTCCACTGAGACTGCGGCTCCGGTTTCGTGAATGTAACCTCCCTCCCGGCTCAGGGGGATGCTTCTGGAGATGGTAACCTTAGGCATCATGGTAGGGTCGTCAAAGATAATGCCCTCAATCATCAGCATCTCATCATAGCCAGTGGTTTCAGGCGTATATGGCTCCACGCAGGAAAACAGCCAGGTAAATGTAAGCAGCAGTATAGCGACCCTATTCAACCGCATAGTTCCCAAGTTTGATGTTATAACTGACAGTGAAGATTGGCACACCATAGATAGACTGCTTATAGCCTTTTATCTGACCCCCTTCATTCTTGAAATAAATGGAGTATGCGTTTCTCCGGCCGGTAGCATTATAGATTGCAAACATCCACGATCCGTGGGCAAGTTTTCTCTTTACCAGGTTCCCCTCGATATTGAGTGAGGCGTCCACCCTGAAGTAATCGGGTATCCTGAACTCATTGCGATAGGAGTAGCTCACCCCTTCGACGCCGTTTATGTAGAAGAGGCCTGTAGGATAGGTAATCGGCCTGCCTGAGTTATATACGAGGTTTGAGGCAAGGCTCACCCGCCTGGATATCCTGAAAGATCCTACAAGGTTAATTGCATGCGGCTTATCATAGTTGGAGGCATAGGTTCTGCCCCGGTTAATCTGCTCCCAGAGGTATTCACTGTCTACCGTGATAAGAGAGCGGGACCATGTGTAGCTTATCCAGCCTGTGAGCCGGCCTGCATTCCTCCTTATAAGGAATTCAGCCCCGTAGGAGTTCTGCCGCCCCTGCAGGATGGTCGTCTCAATGAGAGGATTGGTTGTCAGCTCGGCACCATCCTTATACTCCACCACATGGCGCGTATTCTTGTAATAAACCTCAGCCGAGGTTTCAAGGGCCCTGCTGTTGATATTCTTGTAGATACCGAGACTTACCTGGTCGGCAACCGGAGGCCTGATATGCGAATCGACCATCTTCCACCTGTCGGTGGGAGAGATGGCTACAGTATTTGACAGCATAAAGAGATACTGTCTCATCCTGTTGAAGCTGACCTTAACGGAGAGGTCGGGTGCCAGCTCGCGGTTAAGCGAGAGCCGGTATTCGGGACCGTTGTAATTGACTATCCTTTTACCATTGCCATAGTAGGTTGTATCAATAATATTAACGGCCTCCAACGGCATTGCCGGGGTATAGGAATAGACCTCTTTGGGCCCCAGGTAGTCGAAGAAGCTGTACCTGAGCCCGGTATAGAGAGTCATCCTGTCATTTATCCTGTATTCATCGGAAACGAAGATGGCATATTCGGCTCCCTTCTCCTTTCCGAAGTCACGCTCGGTAACAAATGACCATGGAGAGGTTGGGATATACCTGCCCTGGTTCAGGTTGTGGAGAACAAAGTTGCCTCCCGCCACTACTGTATGGTCAGCAAATTTATAACCGGTAAGCCTGGCCTTTATCTCGTTGTGAGCGAGGGAGTATTCATGCTCATAGGCCTGGGTAGCATATGTCAGGTTATCCTGAAAGTTGGTATACCTGCTGTGTACGGCGGCAACATCAATCTTCCACCCCTCAGGCAGCTGCCTGTCGTACAGGATCGAAGCTCCCTGGTTGCTGTACCTGAAGTTGCTGTTGCCTGCCAGGTTAAACCTGTCGTTGCTCATATAACCAAAAATCTGGAGCGAACTCCTGCTGTCAGGCATAATATGTATGCCAGTCATCAGATCGTTGAATGAGGCATTGCTCTCCCTCAGTTCCCTGTCGTCGAGCCTGTTCAGTATCCAGTCGGAATAGGTGGTCCGCACTCCTGCAATTACCGAGGCCTTGTCCTTTACCAGGGGCACCTCAAACAGGAGTGATCCGGTAACAGGACTGATTGCCCCCCTGGCACCGAATCTTTTCTTATTGCCCTTTCGGGTGGAAAATTCGAAGACCGAGGCGAGTCTGCCACCGTACTCAACCGGGAAATTACTCTTGTAGAGGTTGAAATCGCTGATCATATCAGGATTGAAAGCTGAAAAGAACCCGAACAGGTGACCTGTGTTGTAGACAGGTATTTCGTTAAGGAGAAACAGGTTCTGGTCGGATGAGGATCCCCTGACGTTAAATCCTGCGGAGCCCTCTCCCACAGTCTGCACACCGGGCATCATATTGGCTACCTTGAGAAGGTCCCGTTCACCCATAACCACAGGTATGGTCTTGATCTCCTTTATGGCAAGTTGCTGGAAGCCCATCTGTATCCCCCTTACATTATCATGTCTCCCGGTTCTCACAACCACCTCCTGGATGTCGATAAGCTTTTCAGTCATCTCGATGTTAAGGGTCCCGCTGCTGTTGACGGTCACCAGGCATGTCTCCTTTTCCATCCCCAGGCAGGAGATGTCAAGGGTTATATCCCTTCCGCTTCTGACGTTGAGAGCATAGTAACCGTCGCTGTTGGTTATGATGCCGTTGCTTGTCCCGCTCTCCACAATGGTGGCACCGATCACCGGTTCGCCTGATGTCACCGATCTCACGTATCCCCTGATGATGGCAGTCCCGGATACCTCTCTCTCTCCTCTGCGCCCGACCGTATATCTTTTTACCCCCTTTTCATAGGAGAGGTCGTCACTGATCCTGCTGTCGGCCGCCGGTTCCCTCTCCGGTTCCTGCTCAGGCGGGGGAATCTGCGCCAAACGGTTCTTTTCTATATCTGTCTCCCCGGTAAGATAGATCTGGCCGTTACCCCTGTCGAAATACCTGATCCCGTGAGGGTCGAGGATGGTGTGCAGTGCCTGGCTGAGCAGGATTGTATCACCTGGCAGATTAACAACAATATCTTTTACCCATTCATCCCGGTAATAGACACTGATGTTGTGCCTGCTGCTGAGCTGCTCCGCAAACATGCTGAAGGTGATATCCCTGTAAGGACCTGCTATGGCAATGTCTCCGCCTGACTGTGCAAGACACTGCGATGCCAGTATTACTGCAAGGAGCGATATGGTTATCCTTCTTTTCACTTGTTGCCTGTTATCAGGGTATTGCAGAACCGTACAAGTGCCTCCCTGTCGTCCATCCGCCATCGGGAGGGATATATTCTTTCTGACCGTATATACTGTTTGATCTCCTGCTTATATTCAGGGCAGAGCCTGTAGATATTTTTCTTCGACCTGAAGGGTACCAGCAGGCTGTCGCTGAAGAGCCATTGCGACACATTCTCCTTATAGTTGTAGCCTCGGGTTCCGGTGCCGTTCTGTACGGCCATCTCCTTGGACCTCAGTACCAGGTATGCCAGCTTGCCGCCTGCCAGCTCCTCGCAGAACAGGGTGGTATCCGTCCCGATCTTGCCGGGAAAGGGTACCAGCCGCCTGCCGTCAATGGTCATGCTTTTAAGGGCGGTATTATCCAGGGCTATCTGCATGTTTGAGCCGTGGACACTGGTAAACTGCAGTACTATCCTGTTCACCTCAATATCATACCTGAGGCTCAGGTTTTCAAAAACAGCATCTTCAAACTCCACAGAGCCCTTCTTCCACTCTTCGTCAATAAAATATGGATTTCCCAGAACGGAATTTGGCAGGGTACGGTTATAGAGAGGTCCGCTTACCAGTCTCTGGTCGACACCATAAACGGGGTCGAGGTGCTGAAGAGTCTGTTCGGAAATTGTGCCGGTGGTCTGCTGTGAGCTGACAGCAAGAGGCATAAACAGCAGGATTAAGATCATACTTGCAATTACCATCCTGTCCTTATGGTTTGCTTTAGAGACCGTCATTCAATGGTTGTCAAAATAGACGAAGCCAAATTTATCAATAATTGTTTACCGTTGTTATAATGCAATGTTAATGTAGCAGAAAACTGCTCTAAAGAATGTTTTTGAGAAAGACGGTACCGGGATTGATGCTCGCCTGTTAAAAGCAGAAAGGAGTCAGTCATGCCTGGCTCCTTCATTATTTACTTGTGGGACGTACTGGATTCGAACCAGTGACCTCTTGCGTGTGAAGCAAGCGCTCTAAACCGACTGAGCTAACGTCCCTTATGTCAAAATGCCGCTTGCGTGTGATCCGCCGGATGGCGGACTCACCTCCTGAGTTTGCGCCCGGGGCGGGGACAAAGATATAAAAAATCTACCGCACAGATTTATCTCATTGAGATGGACATTCCTTATGCGGTAAAGATGTCGGTCGTGACCGTAACCTATCTGCGGCATCTCTGGCCAATTGCCTTGTTAATAGCCTCCGCTCATCGAAGCAGAACGGCTTTTGTCGAAAATTTCACTTCCGGCAACAGCCTGCAGGATACCTTCAATACTCAGAAAATGTGCTTATGAAACTATCATTACCATTCCAATCTCAAGTCCCGGTTTCCCGTTCTGCCATTCCGCTGAGAGTGACCACCAGGGAAGTTGCTGATTTTGCTGAGAGATTGGAACAGGTCCGGAAAACCAGTAGAAGTAATTATCATGCAGTCATAAGAAGGCAGCTAATGAAAAAGCTGATACCTGCAGTAATGTTTATTGGCAGTGTACTTACACTGTGCGGACAAAACCCCGACAGCCTTCAGGTCAGACTTGACAATCTGATACAAGGCTATTACAATGAGGGAAGGTTTAACGGAACTATCCTGGTAGCATCCAGGGATGAAATAAAATACCATGGGTCGTTCGGATATTCAGATCCCGAGAAAAAAGTACTGCTTAATGACTCATCAGTCTATTGTCTTGCTTCTGTCAGTAAAGTTTTCACAGGAACGGCTATTATGCTTCTTGCGAAGGATGGAGTTCTGAATATTGATGATCCGGTAAACAAACATCTTAAGAGTCTTCCGGAATTATTCTCCCGGATAACTATCAGGCATCTCCTAAGCCACAATTCAGGCATCAGGGAAATGAGTCCGGACTGGAAATCTCAAATCGGGATAAGCAATACAGAAGTATATAATTACCTTATTGATCAGGAATCTCCGGAGTTTGCGCCTGGCTCAAAATACCGCTATTCAAATACCGGATTCAACCTGCTTGCCATAATGATAGATTCGGTTTCCGGAACTTCCTACAGGGATTTTGTTGAAAGAAGGATTTTTCAGCATTGCGGCATGACAGAGAGTTTTGTAAGGCCGGAGAAAAACAGTGGAGCTCATGAGCATGTTGTAAAATCGTATGTGAATGGCCAGCAGGCCGACTGGCCGTTATTTACTTATGGCCCCGGAGGGATATATTGTACGGCGCAGGATATATACAGGTGGGACAGGTCTTTTTTCTCAGGAGAAGTGCTTGATCAGGATAAAATGCATCTGGTACTTGAAAGAGTTAAAAATGACAATGGCGCCTATAATAATTACGGCCTTGGCTGGGGTGTATTTGTATCAGGGGGCATGACCTCGGTGGGACATACCGGAGGAATGTTCGGGTTCAGGACTCTCTATGAAAGGATTCTCGAAAAAGATATTACCATAATCATACTTACCAATATTGGCGATGCCACACCATTAATGGAGATTCGTACAAGAATTCTTCAGCTGGTCAGCAAATAGTTCCTGATCAGTTTCAATAACCTGCTATCACATGAGAGATTCCAGAGTTATCAGATTAGTTTTTGTCATTTCAATGACGATGGTATTACTCTATACCGGAGGCCTGGCTGAAGCCCAGTCAACACGGAATTTACTAACCCGGGCAATTGATTACGAATCTCACGGAGAAATTGATTCTGCATGCCAGGAAGCATTCAGACTTCTGAATGAATGTGACAGTAATTGGTTTGATATATCAAAATATCTGATCAGGCTGAATAGTAAGGCTGGTTTATTTGCGGAAAATATACAATTGTTCGTTGAAGGCCATCGGAGAGGATACTTCTATTTTATTCATCCCCGGATGCCTGAATATAAGCCATATCTCTCCCTGCCCGGGTTTGACTCTGTATCAAAAGCAGACCTTAAACTGAGAGAAGAGGCGAATCGGGTATCGCGAACTCTCTTCTATGTTCAACTTCCTGCTGGTTATGATCCAAAAGCATACTATCCTGTGATATTCATTTTTCACGGAGGGGGTAAATCGATGCAATCAGCAAGAGATCACTGGCAGGTACCTGAGCTGAACAGAAGCTTCATTAAAGTATACCTTCAGAGCTACAGGCACTTCGATTACAATACCTATGGCTGGGGTACGGGAGATCCCAGGCTTGATGTTGAAGTAAGGACTATAGCTGACAGCGTGTTTTCTCAATACCCTGTTGACACAACTGTCATTCTGACCGCAGGGATCAGCGCAGGTGCTTCGGCAGCAATTGATCTTACTGTAAGATCTGTGATTCCGGCTACTGGTTTTATTGCCTGGTGCCCTGATGTTCCGGCTACTCTGCTCAGAGATCCCCTGCCAGATGTTACTGGCAGAAATATCAGGGGTTACATCTGTGCAGGAGAGACCGATCACTTCAGACCACGACAGGAAGTTCTCACTGCAATTCTCGATACGATGGGCATTAATACAAAATATCTTATTGATCCCGGAACAGGGCACGCCTATCCGAAGAATGAGAACCATCATGTAAATGAAGCACTTAAATTCCTTTATGACCGCGAAACACTTGTAGATTCGGTTTTCGAGGCCAGAATATCGGGAGCAATAAGTTCCGGACTTTGTCGTGGATTATCTATTGCCGTTAACGAAAATGGCAATACTTTCTATTATAACTATGGCAAAGCATTCTCTCACGGGACAGACTCCCCGGATCAGAATACAATATACGAGCTTGGGTCATTAAGCAAGCTCTTCACATTATTTATTTTTCGAAGGCTGGAGTCGGAGGGCATTGTCAGGGAGAGAACAAAGATCACTCACTATCTTCCTGAATTAAATTCAGCCTGGGCCGGATCAACACGGATCAAAGAACTGATCGCCCACACCTCAGGACTGCCATCTATTCCCGATAATCTGCACGCCTCATCATCCGGAAATCCCGTAGAGGGTTACAGCCATGAAGATCTTATGCTCTATATAAGGAAATTCAAGCCCGAATCTTCAGACAAATCATTCCATTACTCCAATACGGGACCTGCCCTGGTGGGGCTGATAATGGAAGAGGTTACAGGGAAGAGCTATCAGAATCTGGTTGATGAATACATCGTTGGTCCAATGCAGGCAGATGGCTTGTATCTGACACTTCAGGAAGAGGATTTGTTGCTGTTAGCGGATGGAAGTAAGGCTGGTACAGATATCCCCCCCTGGGATATTACAGGTGTCTTTGCCTCTTCCTCAGGGCTGCGGGGCTCAGCTGAGGGTATAGCAGCTTTTCTTGACAGTTACCTTTCAGACTCCACTCTTAAGCCGGTACGAAGATCAATGGAAAAGATACTGGTAAGTGATGCAG
>CALMRD010000234.1 GCA_937871625.1 uncultured Bacteroidales bacterium
CGCACTTAACCACTGCGAGAGAGAGCTATTCAGGTATCTCAGGGAGAGGGGGCAGGCCAGATTTTACTGGGATGACGGTCACTTCTTCATGGATAACCCGGGCCACACAGCCTCACTCTTCATGCGGGAGAATATCAACAAGTTTGGGAATGACCTGCCACCGTCGGAGGTTCAGCAGACATCACCACCACATGGTACCTGGAACATAATTGACACCCCCTCAGACACTGCCCAGGCACGGATGGTATCAAAGATCCTCGATAAGGGTGAGATACCTATGGAAGGAGATATGACTGACACCGCGGTTATACTCGCCGATGAGAAGCTGCTGATGCCTGTACTCAACTCCCTGCCTGCCTCCGTGGGTGATGTCAATGTCACCATGGGCCACCCCTTCCGGTTCACCTCCCTGTACTCATTCCTGAAACAATTGATGTCACTCGTAAGATCAGCGAGGATCAGCGGCGGTGACAGATCATTCAGGAGTGACGAGGTGATCGCCCTCCTGAGGCACCAGTACTTCAGGCTGCTTGCCGGGCAGGACGCACGCGAGCTCATCGGTTCTATAATCTCGGGTAATATGATCAGGGTGCAGGAGGAGATGTTGCGGTCACACCTTCCCCTGGGAGCACTCTTTGACATACCCTCAGGCGGCACCGATCTCCCCCGGTTCCTGTCAGGAGTTCTGGAGACCATTGAAGAGGCCACTTTCGCCGCAGAGAAGGATAAGGATCTAACCCTCAGTGCAGACCGCGAATATCTGAGGATGGCTATCAGCAGCATGACCAGGATTGACAATCTGGTAAGGTCATACAGCCTTGACCTTAAAACCGATACTTGCATAAGGCTGATTGACAGAATCTTCCGCAGACTAGTCGTGCCCTTCTCCGGCGAGCCCCTGCGCGGCATCCAGGTGATGGGTGTTCTGGAGACACGCGCCCTGGAATTCAGGAACATCATCTTCCTCTCGCTCAATGAGGGAACCTTTCCGGGACAGTCGTTTGACAACACCTACATTCCATATAACATCCGCAGGGCTTTTGGACTTCCAACCCTGAATGAACATGAATCTATTTACTCATACTACTTCTTCAGGCTTCTGCGAAAGCCCGACATGGGCTGGTTCATATATAACTCAGCGATGCAGGGCCTCAATAGCGGAGAGATGAGCCGCTATCTCGTTCGCATGAGTTACAGCCCTCTCTTTCATCCTGCTCAACAGAGCACTCGTATCAGCGTGGGGCGTAGTCGCATTATGCCTGAAAGGTTGCCAAAGAGTGAGGAACACAACAGGCTGCTGCTGGATATCTACGGCACGAAAGGCGAGGCAGGCAAGACCGGAAAGTACCTCTCTCCCAGTGCGGTAAATACATGGGTCACCTGCCGCATGAAATTCTACTACCGGTATGTGTGCGGAATGCCTGAAGAGGAGATACTGGAAAAGGATATCGACCAGCGCAGGTTCGGTAACATACTCCATGAGACACTTAACAGACTATATGCCCCGTTCAGGGAGAATCCGGGCGCAACGGCGGCAATATCATCACTCGCCTCTGACCATGCCCGTGTGAGAGATACTATCATAGAAGCGGCGCTGGAGGAGATGAAATGGACCGTGGAGACTCTCATGGCCGGAAGGGGACTTATAATTGTAGAGGTGCTGGAGAGATATATCATTGATCTGCTGAGATATGATGCTGAAAACGAGGGGTTGATGCTGCTTAACCTGGAAGATGACTTTACCGCCGTCCGTACCGTGACTAGCGGCGCGGGCCGGGAGAGGCAGATCAGAATAGGAGGGAGGGCTGACAGGATTGACATCACCGCCGGGGTGGTGAGGGTTGTCGACTATAAGACCGGGGCACCGAAGAAGGAGGTTGTGACACCGGAAGATCTCTTTGATGAGGGTAAAGAAAAAAGAAACGATGCATTCCTGCAGGCCCTGATTTACAGTTGTCTGATCCGTGACCTTCATAAAGAGAGGCTGGTTATTCCGGCCATATACTGGGTGCAGCAGCTCTCTTCAGCGGATTTCACACCCTATGCTCCGGTGGCGGGCCTCAACGGTCCCGGCGCTGACAGGAATGCCTGGGAAGAGTTCATGGAAAGATTCTCTGTACAGCTGGATGCGACTCTCGGGCGTATCTTCTCAGAGGACGAGGAATACAGGATGACACAGTTTGAACGGCGCTGCACGTGGTGTCCGTACAGGGCCCTCTGCCGAAGATAGCAAAAGAAGAATTATTTTTCGATGCGGTGCTGCAGCGCTGCCATGCGTATCGCCGTAACTGCAGCTTCGTCACCCTTGTTGCCGTGTATGCCGCCGGACCGTTCCCGGGCCTGCTGCTGATTAAGGGTGGTGAGCACACCAAAGATGAAAGGTATGTTATAATCCATATTGAGCTGCGTGATGCCCTGCGTAACTCCCTGGCAAATGTAGGTGAAATGCGGTGTCTCTCCCTGGATCACGCAACCGAGGCAGATAACACCGTCGGTATCGTCATACTCAGCCAGCCATTGGGCTCCAAGGGTTAGCTCAAAAGTACCCGGGACATGATGAACAACGATGTCATCATCCGACACCCCATGTGCTCTCAGCGTTTTGAGGGCTCCCTCAAGAAGAGCGTGGGTGATCTCACTGTTCCAGTCGGCAACCACAATACCGAACCTCATCCCTGATGCATCGGGAATCTCAGAGCGGTCATAATCAGATAGATTGCGGGTGGCCACCTGTCAGTCGATATGCATTTTTACCCTTGCAATGTATTTCTCTATGCTTCTTCCCTCATTGCTGTCAGGGTATTTGTCCTGTATCTTTTTGTAAATCTCCAGCGCCCTGGCATAGTCTCCTCCCGTCTCATAAAGCATTCCTGCCTTCATGAGATAGATGGGGGAATGAAATGAGTTGTCAGCCATATCGGCAGCCTCGAGATAGTATTTGATACCCTCACCGGTGTCACCCAGCTCCACGTTGGCATCACCGATCAGCCCTTTGGCCTGGGGGGCAAGTATCTCATCGCTGACCTTGTATCTGTTAAGATATTCGCGGGCTTCCTCAAACTGCCCGAGGTGCATCAGAGAGGCCCCGGCATAAAAGTTGGCCAGCTTACCTGACTTGGTGCTTCTGTATTCATCGGCTATGTCAATGAAGCCCAGGTTGTTGCCGTCACCGTAGAGAGCCAGCTTAAGGGAGTCCTGACCGAAATACTGCTCTGCCATGAATAACTGGCTTAGAGCCTCCTCATTCTTCTTGTTGTTGTACATCCTGATTAGCCATATAAGCCCGACCAAGACAACGGCTCCGGCCAGCACGTATAAAAGCGGCTTGTAATTCTGCTCAAGGAACTGTTCTGTCTTTGTCAGTGTCTGTTCAACATTCTCCATTCCCCTGGCGGTCTCCTTTTTCTTGCTCATATCAATGTTCTCTGTTACAGGTCAAAAAATAACTCCGCAAAAGTAGTATTTCTGCACTTATTAAAAAATAATAGCAGAAAAAAATGCCGGTGCATCAGCCTGACGCCATCCGCGTGAGTGTTATCAGGCAGTTACCCGGGTTATTTGCCTGGCAGCTACCACGGGTATGTACGTGGTGGCCGATCTGGCAGTGACCCGGTTATTAACCCGGGAGTTGACCCTGCGATTACCCCTGTAAGCCAAGGTGGTTGACCCTGCGATTACCCCGGCACACCCGGGCCTTTGCCCCGACGGTGAACAGGCGTCTAGCCCGGTAAAATACCCGGCGGCCGGGCCCGCAGTTGCCCCAGCCGTTTCTTTTCTTAACTTTGGAATTCTATTGAAGCAATCATCGGATATGCACCTTGCCAGGCTGGAACTGACCAATTTCAAGAATTACGGGGAGGTCTCCCTCGACCTCTCACCGGGCTTCAACTGCTTTGTGGGAAACAACGGCGTTGGCAAGACAAACATACTCGACGCAGTTCATTACCTCTCACTCACCAAAAGCTTCTTCAACAATTCAGATGCTCTCAGCATCAGGCATGGTGAGGATTATTTTATCCTCAAGGGCCTCTTCGTAAGGGATGGCAATACCGATGAACTCTCCTGCGGCTTTCAGAGACAGAAGCAGAAGGTGTTCAGACTCAACGGCAAGGAGTACCAGCGTATGTCGGATCATGTGGGCAGGTACCCTGTGGTTATGCTCTCACCGGCTGACAGCATCCTGATAGCAGGCCCCAGCGATGAGCGCCGCCGTTTTATGAATATGATCATAAGCCAGTATGACCCTGTATATCTTGATGCACTCATGCGATACAACAAGGCGCTGATGCAGAGAAACAGGATACTCAGGGAGGGCGGACGCGACAGCAGCAGCATGCTGGAGGTATACGATGAGATGATGCAGCCTGAGGCAGAGGTCATCCACCGCTCCCGCAAGGCCCTGACGGATGAGCTTGTGCCGCTCTTCGCATCCTACTACGCCCAGATATCCGGCGGAGCCGAGAAGGTGGGGATGAGATACCGGTCACATGTCAGCGAGGGAGATTTCCGCCAGCAGCTTGCCAATGCCAGGGAGAAGGATCAGGTCATGCAGTTTACAACCCTCGGCATCCACCGCGATGACCTTCTCTTCGAGATAGACGGCTACTCGGCCCGCACTACGGCCAGCCAGGGCCAGCAGAAATCATTCATCGTGGCACTCAAGCTGGCAAAGTACGGCCTTATTGGCAGAAGGAACGGCTTTGCCCCGGCACTGCTGCTGGATGATATCTTTGACAAGTTCGACAGCAACAGGGTGGAAGAGATAATAAGACTGGTGAGCTCAGGAGAGTTCGGACAGGTGTTCATTACAGACACACAGCAGGATCGTATACACCGCATACTCGATACCACCGGCGTCGATTTCAGACTATACCGCATCGGCAGGGGAGGAATAGAGGAGGAGATAACCAACGGAAGCAAACAGCCAGATGCGAAGGAATAAAACCATAAGCATAGGCGAGGCACTCGATGACCTCATCAGGGAATACAGGCTGGCACCCAAGCTGAAGGAGGCTTCAGTGATAAACCTCTGGGAGGGGATCACGGGCAAGGTGATATCCGCCCGCACCAAAAAGATATACCTCAAAGAGGGTGTACTGCACATCTACCTCACCTCCTCGGTGGTTAAGAATGAACTGATGATGCTGCGCGAGTCGCTCTGCAGCCAGCTGAACAGCAGGGCGGGAGAGGTGGTGGTCAGAGAGATCGTCGTGCACTGATTACCGCTCACCGTACGAACGCCTGTCACATCTCAGGATACACTGTAATCACCCATCCGCATCTCTATCCTGCGATGATGCCCCTTGGAACTGACAAACCGGTACTCACTTCCCGAACAGACAACTGTGACAGACCCGCCCTCCTCCATCTGTATCCTTATCTCTGCCGCGGGGTTGCCATGCAAAAGCACATTGGCCATCAGAAAAGCCTTCTCGGCACCGTCGCCCCGCCCGAAGTTCCATACCTCATCAGGCTGAGCCATCCTGCCAGAATCATAGATCGACTTGTTCTTCATGTCCGACAGTACTTCATATATCCCGTCAGCCGATTCGCCTGCAAGGGCCGTATGACATACCGGATTTCTCTCTATGGCAGCCTTGATGAACGGCCTCCAGTCGGCATATTCCATGTCACGGTAGGCGTAGAGCGCCAGCAGCGACATCTCCGACTCCGGTGCCGAAGCCTTTATCTTGCTGATAATATCATCGCGGCTGTCAGTAACAACTATTTCCGGTGAAGCTGCCGAAACAAATTCCCTCTCTGCTGACGGAAGCCTTGGCTCTGTTACCGTGAAAGCCCTGATATCGCTGAACATCCTCCTGACACAGTCAGTGTGCTCTGTCGGAAATGATTCCAGGAACCTCTCTTCAAGTTCCTGAAGGTCCGACCCGGCCTTTTCCCTCAGAAAACTCTCCACATCGTTCAGCATGATCTTGCCCGGTATCGGATCCTGGAAAAACTCTTCATTGTCTACCTCCGCCAGTAGCTTGTCGCGGGTCTCCTCGTTCATGCCGGCCCTGGATGAGTGCTCATATTCGAAAAGCTTCTCCAGGGTGATATAGTAGACGGAGCCCGTTCGAAGATAATGATACTGGAAAAGACACTTGTACTCCGTCTTGAACCTCAGAAAATTGATAAATACTGTCGGGGTGAGGGAGGTGCTGATGAAGCTTCTCAGCTTCTGGCTGAAGCTGAGGTAATCATCCCTGTTGATGGTTGCCCTGTCATATACCGTATGTATATGTCCCGAAATATGTGATACTATTGTGACCTTCTCATTCTCAAGAGCCCTGCGCGCCTTCCCCGAAAGCGACGTACCGTTGAACCACATGTTCCTGGTCATGATGCGCCGGTTGTTGGTGAGAAGCCCATCCTTCTCGTCAATGAAATTCTGCGAGTGAAGGGGAGTGGCAATCATAAATATCTTCTCAAGTGGTATCTCCCCGACAATGAACATAGCAGCTGCATAGAGCGCGGCGAGACTGACACACTCCCCGGCACCGGTGGTGTAATACTCCCTGTGTCTGAAGGCATCCATCGCTTCCACAGTCTCTGTCTTCCAGTAAGGTATGACCGAAGAGTCATACTTGTCAAGGCCGAAATGCTTTCGTATGTCAATGCTGAAATAATACCTGTCTCCCTCATATCCGAACAGAGCATTCGACTGTTTCAGCAACTCCGTGTCAAAGAAATCAGAGAACCTGGCAATCTCCTTCTCCTTTTCAGTTAGCCCCCAGGTCTCCAGATCCAGGTTAAAGATATAGTTATCAATAATATACTGTTTAATGCGATTGGCTCTGCTGGTGAAATTCTTGCGATGCATCTCTCCGAACCAGGGGTCGTCACGCCACCTCCAGATCAGGGGCGACATAATATTTGCCAGCACCAGGGGATAAAAGAGCTCCGGGAAGATGAATATCTCCATGTCGGAGAGAGTATAGGCGGAAGAGTATTTCTCAAGCGTCTTCCTGTCAGAAAAGTCAGGAGAAAGTCTGGCGGTCATGAATTTTTGTTAAGAGAACAGCGTACTTGTTCTTTTGTTCGTCGTCAGAATATTTCAATGGCAGGGAAGAAGAACGAAGCCTCCCTTCGGGCATTCTCCGGAGAGTCCGCACCGTGAACCGCATTTTTCTGAACGTCCGTGGCAAATTCAGCCCTGATGGTTCCCCGGTCAGCAGTGGCCGGATCGGTGCTGCCTATCAGCTTACGAAACTCATCAACGGCGTCGGCTTTTCTCAGTACCATCACTATCACAGGTCCGGATGACATGAACTCTACAAGTCCTCTGTAGAAGCCCCGTTCACGGTGCACGTAGTAAAACTCCTCTGCCTGCTGCCTGGTAAGCCGCACCATCCTGAGAGCCGCAATGGTGAATCCTGAACCGGTGATCCTTGTCAGTATCTGACCCGTATACCCTTTGCTGACGGCGTCAGGTTTAATAATTGAAAAAGTAATGTCAGAGTCCATAAGCAGATGTTGATAGTGTGAGTAAGCCAATATTTTAATACCTTGTTATTTTTCTTACCTTTGTCGCCTTCACAGGCCACCGTTGTGCCAGAGTTCGGTAAATATACAAAAGAATTAAAGAAGCTCATTGAGGGAGCGGAGCATATTCTGCTCATATGTCACATCAATCCAGACGGCGATGCCATCGGCGCCATGCTGGCTCTCAGGAGATGGATCATTGCCCACGGCAAGGATCCGGGGATGATATCTCCCAATGCCCTTCAACAGTTCCTTCTATGGATGAACGAAGTGGATAGGGTTGTTGACTTCCATCACAACCAGCAGGAGGCATCAAAAATGATCATCGATGCTGATCTGATCATCATGGTCGATTTCAACTCCACCTCCAGGATGGGCAAGGCCGAAGAACTGGTGCTCGCTTCCAGGGCGAAGAAGGTGATGATTGACCATCATCCCGATCCGGGTAACTTCGCTGACCTCATCATCTCCGATACTGGAAGAAGTTCAACCTCGGAACTCATCTACTTTCTTGTTAACGGCATGGAAGGGGAGGAGTTCAGCGACAGCGATTTCTTTACCGCTGTCTATGTGGGCATCATAACCGATACCGGCAACTTCGAGCACGGATACTATACCGGTGATACCATGCGCACCGTGGGCCATCTGCTCGATATGGGAGTGGACAAGGAGAGAGTCTACAATCACATATTCAGCAACTTTTCTGAAAACAGGATCCGTCTGAAGGGTTTTGCCCTGCATAACCGCATGGTGGTCAACCAGTCGCTTCATACAGCCTACATCTGGTTAACACGTGAAGACCTTGATAGTTTCAGACATGCCAAGGGCGATACCGAGGGATTTGCCAATGTGCTGCTTACAATCCAGGGAATTGTGCTCTCTGTGCTCTTCGTGGAACGCAACGGGTTTGTGAAAATGTCACTTCGTTCCAAAGGCAGTTTTAACGCTAACCAGCTGTCGCGGCAGTGCTTCAACGGCGGCGGACACCGCAATGCTGCAGGCGGTGAGATGAAAGGCTCCATCGAAGATGTGGTACGCCATTTTGAAGATACCCTTCCTTCATTCAGGGACGAGCTTGAGGCAGCGGCTAATGATATGAGCCAATGAGACAGATCTTTACAATAGTGATACTACTCCTCGCCGCTGGCTGCCAGACCAAACCGGACAGCAACAGCAGCTCTAAGGCTCCCGCGGAGGAGGACCTTATAGAGATGAACAGGTCACTCATTACACGTGACCGCGGGGAGATAACCGAATTCATAGGCAAAAGCGATATACCCTTTACAGAGACAGGAACCGGTCTCTGGTACAATGTTATCACCGAGGGCACAGGAGAAAAAGTCGCCACAGGCAATGACGTGACGTTTGACTTTGAATGCACACTCATAAGCGGAGAACCCTGCTACAGCGGGTCACAGACAATACGGGTGGGCTATGCCGATGCCGGTAGCGGAGTGACGGAAGGACTCCTTATGATGAAGAAAGGCAGCGACTATCTCTTCATAATACCCCCTTACCTGGCTTACGGTCATACCGGTGATGGCAATATGATCCCGGGCAGGGCAATACTGCTCTACAGGATCAGAATTAAGGAGATAAATTAGTTTGGAACAGTTTTTGATGTAAAGGGGAGAGACATTTAAAACAGGATGAAAAATTTATTATATACTATCGCGGCCGTTGTTCTGGCTGCAACAATCATCTCATGCAACCCGGCAAAAGCTTATGAGGAGGAGGAGAAGAGCCTGATAGATTCCTATATCTCTGAAAATAATATCAATATTGCACCTGACGCTGACGGTCTTTACTATATTGAACAGGTGCCTGGTACAGGCGAGCTTATCAAAACCGGTGATTCCGTCGGGGTATACTATACCCTCTTCTTCCTCACCGGAGAACAGCTTCAGAGCAATGTGGAAGCAGACACACCATACAGGCTGAGAATAGGATCCTACGAGGTCATTGAGGGATGGTCACTGGGACTCAGGTATATGAAATTGGGCACGAAGGCACGGATCCTGCTTCCTTCGAGCCTGGCTTACGGCCCAATGGGATATGGCTACTACGATTACTATGGCAACTATTACTCGGTGATTCCCGGCTATACCCCTCTCCTCTACCAGATGGAGGTGGTTGAACTCGTCAGGGCCAGGAAATAATCTGAACATTGCTGCATTGATTGTCGCCGGCCTCGCCCTGACAAAGAGTGAGGCTGCCTCACCTGTCGGAGAGAGGCAGCCCCGTGATTGATTACTCTTTTATCTTCCTATAACTACAGCATCTCCCGTGACGGTGACCCTCTTCAGGGCATCGGCGTACTCTGCCCACGACCCTTCAAGGAATCCGTCAATCAGCTTCACAGCTTCAGCAAGTGCAGCTTCAGCATCGGTCATACTCTTCTCCTCCTGCTGCGAGGGAACGCCTGAGGCCATCAGCAGTGCACGGTACCCGTTGATCCGCGAGATGAGTCCTTCCTCCCTGCGCCCAAAAGTCTTGTCAAGCTCTGCAAGCTCCTCTTTGACTCTCTTATGAGCATCAGAAACCGCAGCTGCGAAGTCCGGTATTCTGGAAATGAGGCTATCACTCTTCGCAATACTCTCCCTGATACCGGTGATCTTATTGAGCTTGTCATTAAGGGCAGTGACACGTGCACTGAATGCCTCAGCAATCTCAAAGTTCTTTCTTAATGCCTCACTGTCCGGGGCCTCTCTCCTGGGATCGGCACTGACCTTTACACTGGTGGTGGCACTGCTGTCACCGCTGGTCAGTGTCACCCTGTAAGTGCCGGGAATGACAACACCGCCGAAGCTCCTGTACCACCTCGATCTCGGATCTTCACGCTTCTGCGCTGAGGGATATGATGCCACAGGGAGAGGATCCCGGTCAAACCGCCATGTGAAGCGGTTAAAACCACGTACAGCATCCACCTCCGTCGACCTGACACTCTTGCCGGTTTCATCTTTTATCTCCGCCTTTATTTTCCCAGCGGGCTCATGGATGTAGAACGATATCATCGCCCCCTGCTGCCGGTTCTCACCGCGGTACATGGCATCGCCGTAAAAATAGTAGCCGGGAAGGTAGCGGGTAGAAACCATGTAGGCTTCAGGTACTTCGAAGGCCGTCATACCGCTCTCCAGTAGCTTTTTACCCTCAGATGCAAGGGCCCGCAGGGGCCTGATGTCATCAAGAATCCATACGGCGCGCCCGAAGGTCCCGATGACCAGGTCATACTCCCGGGGATGTATAACCATGTCATATGTTGAGACTGTGGGATAACCGCTGGTCCAGCTGTTCCATTCCTCACCACCATCAAACGAAACATAAAGACCGTATTCGGTACCGGCGAACATCAGCCGGGGCTCAACGGGATCCTGAGCAAAGCAGAGCACATATCCCCGGACATCGGTATCGTCAATGATCCGCTTCCAGCTTCTGCCAAGATCCTTAGTCCGGTAAAGATAGGCCGCATTGTCGCCCTGCCGGTAATCGTTTACCACAGCAAAGGCCTCCCCGGCATCATGCGCTGATGCTGTTATCTGGGCTACCCATCCGTTGCGCGGCATGCCCTTTATATTCTGAGAGCTGTTCTTCCAGGTGGCGCCAGCGTCGCTGGTGACCTGTATCATGCCGTCATCCGTACCGGCCCAGATAATGTCGCGCTGCAGTGGGCTCGGAGAGATGGTGATCACCGTACAGTGGTTCTCCGCTCCGGTAGACTCCCGCGTGATGCCGCCGCTCTCATCCTGCTTCTGCTTTTCGGGGTCGTTGGTGGTCAGGTCAGGAGAGATCCTGGTCCAGCTGTCACCCCTGTCTCCGCTCCTGTGCACAAACTGACTTCCGAAATAGATGGTGTTGTTGTCAAAGGGATCCTGCGCCAGGGCGGAGTTCCAGTTGAAACGGAGCTTCTCATCGCCCTCAGCCACCGGCCTGATGCTCTTGCTCCAGCCGGTAGCCACATCTATCCTCTGCAACGACCCTCCCTGGGCCTGCGCATAACAGTAGCGGCTGTCCCCGGGTACGGGGAGGGCGTCAAAGCCGTCACCACTCATCAGGAAATCATACATCTCATTGATAAGCGGACCCCGGTGCCAGGAGTAGGCCGGACCCCTCCATGAACCGTTGTCCTGCAATCCCCCGTAAATATTGTAGGGCAGCTCGTTGTCGACACTGATATGATAAAACTGACCTACGGGCAGGTTTTCAATGTGCCTCCAGGTGACACCCTTGTCGTAGGTGATGCCCATTCCACCGTCATTGCCGTCAAGCATCCGGTCCGGATTGACGGGATCGATATACCAGGCGTGATGATCAAGATGGACTGACTCGGCAATGCTCTTGTCGAAGGTGAGGGCACCATCCTCACTCACGTTGACACCCGAATAGAGAGTGTAGATCCTGTTCTCATTGTGGGGGTCCACATATATCTCCGCATAATAGAACGGCCTGCTGCCTATGTTTCGTTCACCCCTTTTCTCCCAGGTGATGCCGCCGTCCGTTGAACGGTAAATTGCCGAAGGTTCTGACTCGACATAGGCGTAAACATAAGAGGGATTAGATGCCGCTATCGCAAGCCCGATACGCCCTTTTTCCTCCGGCAGTCCTCCGGTGACCTCGGTGAAGGAGTCACCTCCGTCACGCGTAAGCCAGAGTCCCGACCCCTCGGATGATGACCTGAAGAACCAGGGCCAGCGCTGATGATCCCACATGGCCACGAAGATTTTGCCGGGGTTGGAAGGATCCATAACCATATCAGCTACCCCGGAGGTCTCATTGGTAAAGAGAATCTGCTGCCAGGACAAACCGCCGTCGATGGAGCGGTATAACCCGCGCTCGGTGTGCGGGGCCCAGGGATTGCCAATGGCACCTGCATAGATGATATCCGGATCAACAGGGTCAATGAGTATCCGGTGAATGTATCGCGTAAGCTCCAGACCCATACACTTCCAGGTTAAGCCTCCGTCACTGCTCTTGTAAATACCGTAGCCCCCTGTAACGCTGTTGCGCGGGTTGCCTTCGCCGGTACCTGCCCAGATGATGTCTGGCCTGAGAGGATCAACGGCAAGGGCACCGATTGATGCCACAGCTTCATTCTCAAAGATAGGGGTGAAGGTGGTACCGGCATTGCCTGTCTTCCAGAGGCCGCCGGAAGCGGTACCGACATAGAAGATGTTTTCATTCCGGGGATCGACGGCAAAGGCGGTCACACGGCCGCTCATACCCCCCGGGCCGATGTTCCTCGGCTTTATGCCGCTGAAGAGGCTCATGTCTGTTTTCTGGGCCGTAACAGTAATAGCCAGAGATGCAATCAAGGCAGATAGAAAGATTTTCCTGAACATAGCAATAGCATTTAGGGATGACAATTTAACCAAATAAAACTTACAGAAGCAGTTCCCGGTATGTGTTTTACAATATGAGAGAGGGCATCAGGCCTTCAGGAGAAAGACCACCGGCCGCTTTTCAAGATCGGGCAGTGCCTCACTCCAGGCAGCAACGCTCCTTGTCCTGACAAACTCGGTTTCGAGAGTGATGTCCGCCGCTATGCATAGCTGTGTTGAAGGTCTGCACACTGAGAGAATATCACGAAGCATCTTTCCGTTCCTGAAGGGGGTCTCCATAAAGATCTGCGTCTCTCCGCCGGAAGACCTCCTCTCCAGATCCCTCAGGGCCTTCTGCCTGGCGGTACTCTCCACGGGCAGATAACCGTGAAAGGCAAACCTCTGCCCGTTGAGGCCCGAAGAGACCAGGGCAAGCATGATGGAGGACGGACCTGTGAGAGACATCACCCTGATATTCCTGCGGTGTGCCTCGGCAGCAACAAGTGTTCCGGGGTCAGCCAGACCGGGCATCCCGGCTTCACTCATTACCCCGGCATCAGCACCCGCTGACACCCTGGTGAGGAGATCGGTGATCAGGGCCGGATCAGAGTGCTTGCCAACAGGAAAAAAGAGCGAGTCGTCAAGCGGAAAACTTCTGTCGAGGCTTCTCAGAAAACGCCGTGCACTCCTCAGATCCTCAACGGCAAACAGCCTGAGTGAAAGGATCAGCTCCCTTGTGCCTGCAGGTATAGTCTGTGCGTGGTCGGGATTGCCAAGTGTCACCGGCACCATGTATACTACTCCACTCATCCGAACTGAATAATGACCCGGTAAAGATAGATAAAAGCCAATGCTCATGCCAAAGTGACAACCGATATTGTTCTTCTCTTATTTTCGGATTATGTTTGCATATCGAATCCGAATGCCGGTGAAAATCACTTTTCTTGGAACAGGAACCTCCCAGGGCGTGCCTGTAATCGCCTGCGAATGCTCCACATGCATGTCATCTGACAGCAGGGATAAGAGGCTCAGAACCTCACTGCTTGTGGAGACTGACAATAATACTTTCGTCATTGACGCAGGTCCTGACTTCCGGCAACAGATGCTGACTGCCAGGGTCAAAAAGGTTGATGCCATACTCCTTACACATGAACATAAAGACCATATCGCCGGGATGGACGATCTCCGGGCTTTTAACCACAGAAGCCAGGCGGCAATTGACATCTATGCCGAGGACAGGGTCCAGAATGCCGTCAGAAAGGAGTACTCATACGTCTTCACCGAAAACAGGTATCCGGGTGTACCCAGAATGGAACTGCACAATATAAGTGACCAGAGCTTTGAAATCAATGGCGTGGCGGTAAGACCCCTACGGGTCTTTCATTACCGCCTGCCAATATTTGGGTTCCGGATTGGCAATATGGCCTACATAACTGACACCAATTACGTTCCGGAGGAGACCAGGGAACTCCTGGTGGGAGTGAAGTATCTGGTTATCAATGCCCTCAGGAAAGAGAAGCATGTATCACATTTCAGCCTTGGCGAGGCAGTTGATTTTGTTAAGGAAATTTCACCCAAGAAAGCCTTCATAACACATGTCAGCCATCAGATGGGAAAACATGAAGAGGTGAACAGGATACTGCCTGTAAATGTAACACTGGCATGGGACGGGCTGGAGGTGATCTGTGAAGACTGAATTACCGCTTCTTGTAACGGTACAGTTTTTTCTGGTATTTTTTTGAGAAGAAATATTTGTTGCGGCCAAGTTGAGAAGTATCAATGTAGGAGTTCTTTCTTGCCTCCCGGTAGGGATTCTTTTTGGTCGATGCACAACCTGGCATCAGCACGATGGCCGCAAGAAACAGGATCATCAACAATATGCCTTTGAACTTTTTTCTTTTCATCGGTTCAGTCCGGATCGGCATCTAAAAGTAATATTATTATCCCTGACATTTTGCAAAAAATAACTTCTTTGCCTAAAATAGCTCATTGACTGTACCTTCCCCTTTTATTTTCAGATACAATATCCTAAATTGCACTCCCGTTAAGTCGGATAGCTATTTTTCAGGTTATACTCAAATGTGCCGCTTAAAGTTTCGATTTTTTGTCCTTTTTTTGCTCTTCCTGATGCCGCTCTCAGCCCAGAAGCTTGAAAACCTCGGCATTGTGAAGGACAACGGAGCCGGTGTGGCAGCGCTGGTGTTTGAAGACAGCAGCCGCATAACCCTGACTGCCACCAAACCTCTTTTCAGCTTCAGGCTCGATGGTGTCTATTTCGATTCGGAAGATGTACCTGCAGGGCTGACGGGCAACCGTTTTGTGATGATATTTCCCGGAGGCATAGAGGCCGGTTATACTCCAAGGGGCGGATCTCACCCCGGTTTTTTAGCCGAGCTGGTACTGAGAAATAACTGGAATGACACTGTAACCATAAGTGATGTTGTGCCCTTCAGTGAGAATGGCAACAGCGCCTGGATCACCGGCTACGGCCCCCCCGGCCTGGCAAGGGCAAGCCTCTTCCTTCCCGGTAAGAGCCCCGTCAGGGTGATCCTGCCCGACAATGCATGGGAGACAGGCTTTGCAGCCTTCGACGCAGGCGAGGGATTGTCTGTAAGCGCCATTGCCAGACGCATAGGTACCAATAACGGAACAACCAGAAGATATGTAACAGTATTGCCGCCGGGAGCTACAGTGACGTACCACATATGGGCTGACATATATAAGGGATCATGGCAGGAGGGAGTGCGACTGATGTTCTCAGAACGCTGGCTCTATGACCTGTTCAGCTTTGATGATGCACTCTACAGACGCGATGACCTGAAATGGATACGGGAAAGCTACCTGATGATATTGCAGATGGCATGGGACCGGGAGTTTTATGACCGGTTCAGCGGCGAAGATAACTTCGGCAAGCTCCTGTCAGAATATAACAGTCTCTTCGGTCATGTCGATGTCTACGGCATCTGGCCCACATGGCCCAGGCTCGGGCTGGATGAGAGAAACCAGTGGGACCTCTACCGGGATCTGCCCGGCGGGACGGAGAGACTGAAGGCTGTCAGCCGGCAGGCACGACTGAACGACTGCCGGTTCTTTATCGCCTATAATCCGTGGGACCGCAGCACCAGGGAAGAAGATCACCTGTCGGGCATGGCCGACATGATAGCCGGTACTGAGGCTGACGGCGTGGTTCTCGATACCGAAGGACGATCCTCGGCTGAACTGCAGTACGCGGCAGACACCGTACGCCAGGGTGTAATAATGTATTCCGAAGGTATGCCTGTGATCAGGGATATGCCGGGCATCGTGGCGGCCAGGGTGCATAATGCACTCTTCCTGAGCCCCGAGCTGAACCTTAACAAGCTGGTGCGACCTGACTTTGCCATCTTTCGCGTCGCGGACGTCGGAGAGGATATCCTCCACAGGGAAATATCCGTCGCATTCTTCAATGGCTACGGTACCGAATTGAACCTCTTCAGACCCGGCAGACGCAATGAAGAGTACCGGTCAGACCTTGAATATCTCGCATCAACTACATACATCCTGAGAAGAAACAGCGATGCCTTCCTTGACATGAAGTGGACCCCCCTGGTGAAAAGCATGGCAGACAGACTCTATGTCAACAGATGGAGGGCAGGGGAGAAGAGCATATTTACTGTCCTGAACATGGATAACCTGGGGTACGACGGACCGCTCTTCTCAGTTGCCGACACTGCCGGAAGACACCTCGTCTCTCTCTGGAGACACGAAGAGCTGCTGCCTGCGGTGATCAACGGTCAGCTCATGGTGCCGGTGAAGGCCGAGGGTTGGAGCCGTTCATATAACGGAACCAGGAGGGAGAGCTCCGTTGACTGCATAGCACTGCTGCCTGAACTGATCAGAAGCCGCACAGAGGGCAACAGCCTGCATATCTCTTCTGACGCCACAGGCCTGCTGTCACTCTACAGCGGATCACCGGGATACGGCAATAGTCCTGTGATGGAGTTCCGATCACCTGCCGACTCCCTTATTCCCCTGGAGAAACTGTTCGGAATAGCAGGAGAAAAGATAGTCATCGAGCTTACAGAGCAGGGATTGCTTCTTGATGAAAGGGTGATTACCACCCTGGCCGGAACACCCTGGCTTGTCTCAGAGAAGAGACACACTCTCCCGCCGGCAGTGATGCCGGAAGATATGGTCGTTGTGCCTGCTGCGTCAGTGAGCTACACTCTTGAGGCCAATGATGAATTTGTCTCCTATCCCAATGCCGGCAAGGTGGTTACTGTCGAGATTGACAGCTTTCTCATCGACAGATACCCGGTCACCAATGAACAATTCCTCCGTTTCATAAGAGAGACAAGATATATCCCTGATGATACTACCAACTACCTCAGGCACTGGGAGAGGGGACTGCCGGCAGTCGGCCAGGAACGCTACCCGGTGGTATGGGTGAGCCTGGAGGATGCCAGGGCATATGCCCTCTGGGCCGGTAAGAGACTGCCTTCGGAGGCGGAGTGGCAGCTGGCGGCACAGGGTACCGACGGACGTAAGTGGCCGTGGGGCAACGAATTCCATGCCACAAAATGCAATAACGGATTTGGCAGACCGACACCCGTTGATGCCTTCCCGAAAGGAGAGAGCCCCTACGGCGTGGCAGACCTGGTCGGAAATGTGTGGCAGATGACAGGCGATGTCTACTCAAACGGAGCATACTACTTCAATATCATCAGGGGAGGGAGCTACTTCAAGCCGGAATCAAGCTGGTGGTACATTCAGGGTGGCCCCCAACCGCTCACAAAGACACAGATGCAACTTCTCGTCTCACCCGGCTATGACCGCAGCGCGACGGTGGGATTCAGGTGCGTGATGGACCGGTAGGTCAGTCGGCAGTCCACAGTCCACAGTCAGTCAATTATTTAATGACAGCCGACTGCCGACTGCCAACTGTCAGACTATCCTCCTTGCTCCGTCACCGATTCCGGGCATGTAGAAATCAGCCCTGAGGCCTGTCTTTGTAGTGTAGACCTCACCTAGACGCTTAACGAACTCATCTGCGTGAGGGCTCTCCACTATCGAGACCGTGCAACCCCCAAAGCCGGCACCCGTCATCCTGGTGCCGATGACTCCTGGGAGCTTACGGCCTTCATATACCAGTGTGTCAAGCTCGATGCCCGTAACCTCATAATCGGCAGAGAGAGAATCGTGTGATTCATTCATCAGCCGGCCGAATGTTGCAATATCGTTCTTCTCCAGTGCCGTGATGGCATCAAGGGTCCTGCCGTTCTCCGTAATGACATGCCTGGCCCTCTTGCGTATCACCGGGCTGTCGATGTATTTTTCAATCATCCACAGGTCATCAACGGTTAGCTGACTGAGGTTCCTTACAGGATGGTGCATTGATATCAGCTCTACTGCTCTCTCGCACTCGGAGCGCCGCTCATTGTATTTAGAGTCGGTAAGACCCCGGCGCTTGTTTGTGTTGGTTATGATCAGCCTGCGGTCACCGAGGATTAAGGGTGCATACCTGTACTCCAGGGTATCACAGTCGAGACTGATGGCATGATCTTTCTTTCCGAAACCCACCGCAAACTGATCCATTATTCCACAGTTCATCCCGGCAAAAACGTTCTCGGCCTTCTGCGACATCCTTACCAGTTCCATCATGCCTGATCCAGCACCTGTGATCTCGTTCATGGCGACGGCCGTGACCATCTCAATGGAAGCAGATGATGAGAGACCCGCCCCGTTGGGGATATCCCCGTAAAAGAGAAGTTCAAGACCGGGAGCGGCAATGCCCTTCAGGGCAAACTCGTTGATGACTCCGACAGGGTAATTGGTCCAGCTACCCGGCAGAGGCGTATATGCGGAAGAGAGCGGAACCTCTACCTCACCCGGGAAGTTGAGGCTGTTGAGCCTTATCTTCGTTCCACCCGTCAGGCGCAACACCATCACCGTACCTAAATCCAGCGCACAGGGGAAGACATACCCCCCGTTGTAGTCGGTGTGCTCCCCGATCAGGTTGACACGCCCCGGTGAATAAAAAAAGACAGGGTCTGCTGCCCTGTCCCCGTATGCTTTAAAAAACTCCTCCCTGAGAAGGTCCGGATCAGCTTTCATACCTTGAGCTTTTTCTCTATTTCAAGTATCTGACTCCTGAAATGACGGTCAGTGTCTATAAGGTTGTTGACGGTCTTGCAGGCATGCAGCACCGTGGCATGGTCCTTTCCCCCGATGGAGGAACCTATGCTTGCCAGTGACGCCTTGGTAAGACTCTTGGAGAAATACATTGACACCTGCCTTGCCTGAACTATCTCCCTCTTGCGCGTCTTGCCCTGCATCAGATCAACGGGAATCTTGTAATACTCGCAGACAACCTTCTGTATGTAGTCAATGGTTATCTCCCTGCGCTGGGTGTTGACAAGCCTGTCAACCATCTGACGTGCCAGCTCAAGTGTCACCTCCTTGCGGTTGAGGGTCGACTGGGCATAGAGAGAAATGAGGCCTGACTCAAGCTCCCTGATGTTCGATGAGATGTTCTCGGCAAGGAACTCAAAGATCTCATCGGGAAGCTCTATGCCGTCATTGTAGGCCTTCTTGCGGAGTATGGCCAGCCTGGTCTCGTAATCGGGCTTCTGCAGGTCAGCAAGCAGACCCCACTTGAAACGCGACAGCAGACGCTGCTCCATCCCCTGCAACTCTACCGGAGGCTTGTCACAGGTGAGTATCAGCTGCTTGCCCGACTGATGCAGATGGTTGAAGATGTGAAAGAATGTGTCCTGCGTCTTCTCCTTCCCGGCAAACTCATGGACGTCGTCAATGATCAGCACGTCTATCATCTGGTAGAAATGGAGGAAATCGTTCTTGTTGTTGTTTCTGATCGATTCAACAAACTGTGTCTGAAATTTGTTGGCGTTCACATAAAGCACCGTCTTATCCGGATACTTCTCCTTCACCAGGATGCCAATGGCCTGCACAAGATGTGTCTTACCGAGACCGGAGTCACCGTAGATCATCAAGGGGTTGAAGGCAGTGCCACCCGGATTGCTGCCGACAGCTATTCCTGCCGAACGGGCAAGACGATTACATTCACCTTCGATGAAATTTGCAAATGAGTAGTCGGGATTGAGCCTCGGATCAAAATGAAGCTTCTTGATGCCAGGTATAATAAACGGATTGCGGATGGCAGGCTGGGCAGCCTCAAACGGCACCTGCATGGGCTTGTTGTGCAGATCACTCTTGTTCCTTGACGGATAACGCACGGTGTAGGGCTTCCCGTTAGCATACCCGGCATTCTCCATGATGATGTTGTACTCAAGCTTGGCTTCATTGCCAATCTCACGCCTCAATGTCTTGCGGAGAATATCAATGTACTGCTCTTCAAGATATTCATAAAAAAACGGACTGGGCACCTGTATTGTCAGTATGTTCTTTTCGAGCCTGAGTGGAACGATAGGCTCAAACCATGTCTTGAAACTGGCCGAAGGAATTATGTCACGAATAATTTCCAGACAATTGTTCCAAACCTCATCGTGTGACTTGTTCATTAAAATTGAAATTATAAAAGATCTTATCCTGTTTCAGGTGACGAAACCCGTGACAATATTTGTAAAAAAAAAAGGTAAAAAAAAATTTTTTTTCTCTTGACTTTTACATTTATTCTTTATGGTAATGAACCTCAGGTCCTTATAGGTGGAAAGAAAATTCAAAAAAATTAATATATTGTTATTCAGCGCTTTACGAGGAAGGGTATGTTTCCCAACGACTTAAAATATAGAGGATATTTCTGTCTTTATATTTATCCGGAGACCTTTTCCCGGAATTGTTCCTGTAACGGGATGATACAATATCGTTTAACACTTTTTGGACATTTCACTCGCTCTTTTTGCCAAAAAGGGAGAAGTGAACATATTTGGCAGGATTATTACGCATATCCTGGAGTAAAAGATCGAGACTGCTGAGAGTGTTGCTGAGATTCGTATAGAGTGAATCGTCTTTCATCAGCTTTCCTGCTGATCCCTCACCCTGACTCAGACCTTTTGCAAGCTCATCGAGACTGACCAATGATGATTTGAGTGAAGTGAGCGTTGATTCCAGGTCTGCCGAAGCAAAAGCCTCTGAGATCAACTCCAGGTTCTTCATCGTCGAATCAAGTGATGAGCTGTTTGCTGACATCATTGCCGTAAAGACCCTGAGATCTTCTATCGACCTCATCAGGGCATCCTTTTTGCTGTCAGTGATCTCATCCAGGCTGGCAGTAAGGCCGTTGACATTGGATACGGTCGACCTGATGCCGGCTGCAAACTCGGGAGTGAAGATCGCATTAACCGATGAGATCACCGAATCAAGCTTGACAATCATATCCGCCAGGTTTTCCTCCACCGGGGCCAGGGCGTCACTGAGCCTCTCCGTTATGGGCGTCGCCACATAACCTTGCAGGGTATCGTGATTGTGGCACATATCACTGCTCTGACCCATGCGCAGTATCACCTTCATGCCGGCGATAAGGGTGGCTGTGGTAATCTCAGCCCTGGTGTCCGCGGGTACATTGAAGTGTTTGTCAACGGAAAGAGACACCAGTATCCTCCCGGAACCGTCGTTGATGAGCCTTATATCCTGCACAACACCCGCCTGGTAGCCGTTTATCTCAACCGGATTCGACTCCGTCAGTCCTGCAATGTTACCGTACACTACGTGATAGGTGTCGGTGCTTGTAAAGAGGGCTGTGCCCTTTAGAAAACTGAAAAGAAGTATGAAGGCAACAATGGTGACAAGCGCTACAACTCCTACTCTAACCTCGTGTGATATCTTCATTCCGTTACTCTGTTTTTTTTGCCTCAATGGCCTCCCTCAGGGGCATTATTCTGCCGTTACTGACAGCAATGACAAATGCATCCGGGAACCGTAATGAAAGGATACGCCGATACTTCAGGGCATCATTATAAACGGGAAATCTGCCCGCAGCGTATTTTGTCAGTTCCCCTTCCTTTATCCTGGTCACCGTATCTATGTTCTCAAGCAGTCCCCTGTCGATCTCCCTATCTTCGGGTATGGCGGCTATCTGCACCATGAAGAATATTTCGTCAACAGCGGAGGCAGATGACCCGCCTGACGTGATGGCTGAATTACCCGCCTGTCCACCCGCCGGTCTCTGCTCTGCCATGTTTGCTGGTTCTCCTGCCGTCACAGGCCTCTCCCCGGCTCCGCTGACTGGTGCAGCCGGCTCATCGCTCTTTACCACTGCCGCTGTCACATCGGAGGTACCTGCACTGCCACTGCCCGCTGCAGTTACAGCCACCGTGCGGGCGGAGTTATCAATCTTCAGTCCCGACCGGCTGTCTATCGATTGCTTGTAATCCCTGAAGGCCCTGAAGATGGCAGAGGCAAGGTAATCCTGACCCTGTTCTGACATAAGAAACTTCTCCTCCTCGGCATTGCTGACATACCCCAATTCAACCAGTACAGAGGGCATGGTGGTACGCCACAAAACAAGGAATCCCGCCTGTCTTACCCCCCTGTCCTTCCTGCCTACCCTGTCCTTGAACTGTTGCTGTAGCAGGGAAGCAAACTCAGTGCTCTGTTTAAGATAGGTGTTTTGCATCAGCGAGAAGATAATAAAAGACTCCACTGAGTTGGGGTCGTAACCCTCGTACTTGGTCTCATAATTCTCTTCTAAAGTGATTACGGAGTTCTCCTTCATGGCAACACGGAGGTTTGCTTCGTCCATGGTCTGTCCCAGAACATAAGTTTCGGAGCCAGCCACCCGTTTGTCGGACCACCAGTTTGAATGTATCGATATGAAGATATCGGCCTTGTTCCTGTTCGCCACTTCTGCTCTCTCATCAAGCCCCGGGTAGGTGTCATCATCGCGGGTGTAAATAACCTTCACATCCTTAAGATATTCACTTATATATTTCCCCGTTTTGAGGGCTACTGCCAGATTTATGTCCTTCTCCTTTGCCTTGGCTCCATGGGTGCCTGGATCCCTTCCGCCGTGTCCGGGATCTATTACAACCACCCATTCTTTTTCATCAGGTACCGGCTGTGACCATCCGGTTAGTGGCATGGTAATTGAAGCCATCACGAGGAGACTTATCAGAATATCTTTTAACCCCCTTATTTTGGTAATCTGCCGCATTACAGCCTTGAGAATTTTAATTAGTTTTGTCGCTGGCATGTCAAAGATGCACAACAACAACGCAAAAATAACATTTAACTTGCATTTTCACGCATCCAGATTGTTTGTGGCAATTTTCATGCCGCTTCTCTTCTCTGCGGCACTCTGTGCCCAGGACCCTGTCAGAACCGTCGGGAAAAAGGCTCTATCGCCGGACACCGTGGCAACCGTTGTACCGGATACACTCCTTCAGGCTGTTCCTGAAGCAGACACCATCGTCGCTCCGGACATAATCCCTGCTGCGCGGCCCGACTCTCTTCCGTTCCCCGTACCGGAGATGCCAAACGACCGCCGCATCGAACAGGACTCACTCTACGCCGGAGTTTTACTGTCCCAGCCTGATACTGCAGGTGCAAAACTACCATTGATCATATCCCCTGACGCCGTCGATGAGACAATAGTATACACTGCTGACGGCTATATGAAAACTGACCTGCGAACAAAGAAGGTGAGCCTGGTGGAGAATGCAAGAGTAACGTACGGCACCATTGAGCTTACAGCTGACTCCATAGTCCTGGATATGGAGACAGGGTCTGTCTATGCTACCGGAAGAATCGATTCCACCGGCCAGATGGTTGGCAAACCGGTATACAAGGACAAGTCGGAAGAGTTCGAATCCAGGGAGCTTACCTACAACTTCAAGTCACAGAAGGGCGTCATCAGGAACGTTACCACGGAGCAGGAGGGAGGCTTTCTGCAAAGCCTGAAGACAAAAAGACATGAAGATGGCACCCTTCATGTGAACAGGAGCAAATTCACCACCTGTGAAGCCGAGGAACCCCACTTCTATCTCTCCCTGCCCAAGGCCAAGGTCTATCCCGGCGAAAAGATCGTCTCAGGTCCCGCATATATGGTGGTGGCTGACATCCCCCTGCCACTGATACTGCCTTTCGGATTCTTCCCGGTCCAGAAGAGACGGGCCTCAGGAATCATAATGCCCCGGTACGGCCAGGAGGCACGCAGGGGCTATCACCTCTCCAACGGTGGATACTACTTTGCCCTGAACGACTATTTCGACCTGAAGCTTACAGGTACCGTCTATACGAATGGCACATGGCTGGCTGATGCGGCCACCTCCTACCGGCTGCGATACAGGTTCTCAGGCTCATTCGGCTTCAGCTATGCGAATAATGTCACCAGCTACAAAGGGATGCCCGACTATGGTAAGAACTCCAACTATAGGATAAGCTGGTCACATTCGCAGGATGCCAAGGCCAGCCCCGGTTCACGCTTCTCGGCAAGCGTCAACATGAGCTCCAGCGGCTATGATAAGAATAACAGCTACGATGTTACAGACCACGTTACCACCACCAGGCAGTCAAGTGTAAGTTACTCGCGCACCTGGGCAGGTACCCCCTTCAGCTTTGCCACCAGTCTTAACCAGTCGCAGAACGTACAGAACAAGACAATGATGCTGAACCTTCCCAAAGCCAGCCTCACCGTTGCCCGGATCTATCCTCTGAAGCCCAAAAAGCCACCTGTCAAACAGCGCTGGTACCACGACCTGACGACGCAGTACACTGCCTCACTCGACAACAAGATCGATACCTATGACAGCCTGTTTTTTACAAGTGCAATGTGGCGGGGGATGAAGAACGGATTTAAACATGAGATTCCCCTTAGTCTTCAGATAAGGCCCTTCAATAACTTTTCAATCTCACCCTCACTGCGCTATACAGGCGTGCTCTATACCCAGAAGATCGAAAAGAGTTGGGTGCCTGACTACTATGATGAATCACGGAATAAAATCGTGCCTTCAGTTGTCAATGATACAGTCAGGGGCCTCACTTACGGACATGCCCTTGTTCCCGCAATAAGTGCCTCCTTCAATCCTCAGCTTTACGGCACATTCCAGTTCACACGCAAGGGATCGAGAATCGAAGCTATCAGGCATGTTGTGAAACCCTCGGTGGGATTTTCCTATTCCCCGGAGACAGACAGACTGTCGAGCGATATGTACAGGACAGTGCAGTATGACACCCTCGGCAATACCAGGGAATATTCTATCTACGAGGGGGGACTGTTCGGTACACCCTCATCGGGACGGCGCTCGGGCTCGGTAACCTTCAGCCTTACCAACCTCCTTGAGGCCAAGGTATATGCCAGGAATGACACCACAGGCAAGCCTAAGAAAATCAAGCTTATAGAGAGCCTTTCGCTGAATACCTCATATAATATTTTTGCAGATTCACTCCACTGGTCACCCGTGAGCATGTCATTTCGTACTACCCTTGCCCAGAACATCAACATACAGGCAAGCAGCAGCTTCAACCTTTACGGCATCAATGAACAGGGCGGTGCTGTCAGGGAGTTTGCCGTTGTACAGGGACGGGGGCTGGCGAGGATGACAAGCCTCAACATGAGCGTCGACTTCGACCTGGGACGCCTGCTCAGGGGTAATGATAGCGGCAGGCAACAGACTTCAGCAGCCGGGAGTTCCCAGGGAATGGGCAGAGCGTCGGGTGGCATGCAGCCGGAAGGAATGGGATCGCAGAGTAACCTGCCACTCTCAGGCGACAGCTATGATGAGTACGGCTACGTGAAGTTCGATGTGCCCTGGTCGCTCAGAATGGCATATAATTTCAGCTACAGCAAACCGGGTCTGACCAGCAATATCTCACAGACTTTTACAATGTCAGGAGATCTGAAGCTTACCCCGAAGATGGCTGTCACATACAATACCGGGTTCGACTTCAAGCAGAAGGAGATAACCATGACCAGGATCGGCATATCACGCGACCTGCACTGCTGGGAGATGAGTTTCTCATGGATACCCACGGGCTACATGAAGAGCTGGAACTTTACCATCAGGGCTAAATCAAGCATGCTTCAGGATCTCAAGTATGAAAGACGCAAGGACTACCATGAAAATTACTAACGAAACAAAACGATCTGGAATGAAGAGAATTATCAGCACAACGGCTGCCCCTGGTGCCATAGGCCCCTACAGCCAGGCCGTGGAGGCCAACGGGACACTTTACATATCAGGACAGGTGGCAATTGACCCGGCAACGGGCAAAATGGTTGAGGGAGGTATCACTGAACAGACAACCAGGGTATTGGCCAGCATAAAAGCCATTCTGCTTGCTGCCGGTTATACTCTTGACAATGTGGTGAAGTCGACCTGCCTGCTCTCCGACATGTCGGACTTCAAGGCAATGAATGAGGTTTATGCACAGTACTATACATCCGACCAGCCTGCAAGGGCAGCCTTCGCTGTCAAAGGCCTGCCACTTGGCGCACTCATTGAGATTGAGACGATAGCGGTTAAAAATTAAAACAAGAGGCGGGTCTCCGGACCCGCCTCTTCTGTATACTCTTTTGAGTTATCAACTTCCTACTCGGCAATGACTTCAAAGGCGATGTCGACCCTGACATCACGGTGCAGCTTGATTACTGCCTTGTAATTACCAATCTCCTTGATCGCCTCTTCGCCCAGGAGAATATTCTTGCGGTCTATTTCAAAACCCTTCTCCTTTAGCGCCTCCGCCAGCTGAATGGTATTTACCGAACCGAATATCTTACCTGCTGAGCTCACCTTGGCTCCGAGAACCAGCCTTACTTCGGCAAGCTTGCCGGCCAGCACCTCAGCCTCATTCCTTATCTTCTCCTCCTTGTGAGCCCTCTGCTTAAGATTCTCATTGTGTATCTTCAAGGCAGAGTCCGTTGCCTGAACAGCATAACCTTTGGGAATAAGGTAGTTTCTTGCATACCCGGTCTTCACGGTGATGATATCGTTCTTGAGGCCGAGTTTATCCATATCCTGCGTAAGTATTATCTTCATCTCTATTCCTCCTTTACTTTAACAGGTCAGCAACATAAGGCAGAAGGGCAATATGCCGTGCACGTTTAATGGCCGTGGCCACCCTCCTCTGATACTTCAGCGACGTACCGGTGATACGGCGGGGGAGGATCTTACCCTGTTCATTGAGAAACTTCTTCAGGAACTCGGGATCCTTGTAGTCAATGTATTTGATCTTGTTCTTCCTGAACCTGCAGTATTTCTTCTTCTTGATCTCTACTGTCGGTGGTGTCAGGTACCTGATCTCTGAATTGTTCTGTGCCATCTCTATTCCTCCGTAACTTTTTCTGTTTCTTTCATTCTTCTCTTCTTCTCGGCATACTCAATGGCATGCTTGTCCATACGGAAGGTCAGGAAGCGGATGATCCTCTCATCCCTCCTGTACTGCACTTCTAATTTCTCTATCAACTCACCGGGCCCACGGAACTCGATCAGGTAATAAAAACCTGTCGACTTCTTCTGAATGGGATAGGCGAGCTTCTTCAGACCCCAGTTCTCTTCATGAACGATCTCACCCTCATTGTCGGTGATGATCTTCTTGAATTTCTGAACCGCTTCCTTCATCTGATTTTCAGACAAAACGGGAGTTGCAATGAAAACGGTTTCGTACTGATTCAACATCTCTTTTTTGGTTTATAATGGTGTTAATAAATTGGGTTGCAAAAGTAAAACAATAAATCTTAAAAAAAAATATTCCCGCAACTATTTGCTTATATTTGTGACTGATAAACCAGACAGACTGCTGATACCCGCTATGGATAACTTCATTGTTTCTGCCAGGAAATACCGGCCTGCCACTTTTGACATGGTTGTGGGGCAGGATACCATAACCACCACTCTCAAGAACGCGATAAAGAATAACTTTCTTGCACAGGCCTATCTTTTTTGTGGTCCCAGGGGCGTGGGCAAGACTACCTGCGCCAGGATATTTGCCAAGACAATAAACTGTTCCAGCCCCGGAGCTGACGGCGAGGCATGTGACCAGTGCGAATCATGCCGCTCATTCAACTCACAGGCATCATTCAACATTCATGAGCTCGATGCAGCATCAAACAACAGTGTCGATGATATCCGCAACCTTACTGACCAGGTGAGGATACCCCCGCAGGTTGGAAAATTCAGCGTTTATATCATTGATGAGGTACACATGCTCTCGGCACAGGCCTTCAATGCCTTCCTGAAGACGTTGGAAGAGCCGCCGGCACACGCCATCTTTATACTGGCAACAACCGAGAAACACAAGATTATTCCGACAATCCTTTCACGGTGCCAGATATTCGACTTCAACCGTATAAGTGTCGACGATATCGTACAGAGGCTCACCTGGGTGGCCGGCAACGAGGGAGTGAACGCCGAGCATGAAGCACTGCATGTTATAGCTACCAAGGCTGACGGTGCCATGCGTGATGCACTCTCCATCTTTGACCAGATCGTCAGCTTCAGCGGTAAAAACATCACATACAGTGATGTCATTGCCAACCTTAATGTGCTCGACTATGAGTACTACTTCAGGATCACGGCTGCGGCAATGGAGGGAGATGTGTCCGAAGCACTGCTCACCTTCAATGAGATACTCAACAAAGGCTTTGACGGCTATAACTTCATGGCCGGACTCAACAACCATATGCGTGACCTGCTGGTCAGCCGTGATGAGGCTACCGTGAAACTGCTGGAAACCTCGCCATCGATACGACAGCGTTACCGCGAACAGGCCGCCGGGGCGTCGCTGCCATTTATCTACGAGGCTCTTGAGATAGGATCCCAGTGCATGCTTAACTTCCGAAGCAGCAAGAACCAGCGCCTGCATGTCGAGCTCGCCCTGATGCGTATGTGCAACCTGTCAAAAGAGCCGGAGCCTGAAGAACCAAAAAAAAAAGCTGACACCAAATCATCCGGTGCCATAGCTGACACCGCTCCGGCGACAGCGGCAGCACCCTCGGCAATAATCACATCCTCACCTCCCGTGGCGGCAGTCACGCCCGGTAAGGTGGCTCAACAGCCCTCCGATGATAGGAAGATCTCAATAAAAAACCTCATCGCCGCCCCATTATCCGGTGAAAACGGCGTCAGCGAACCAACACCTGAAACAGCCTCTTCCCCTCCGGCAAGGGAGTTTACACCTGATGAACTGAAGGAGGCATGGAATACCTTCGCTGCTGATATAAAGGACGAGAGCCCAAGAATATCAGTTACACTGGCAGCCGTGACTCCTGACCTCCATGAGGATAAGAGCGTGGTACTCAAGCTTGACAACTCAGCCCTGAAGGAGACCTTCGACCATAACTTCAGGGCGCGACTGGAAAACCACCTCCGAACATCGCTACAGAACAGTACTGTAACACTAAGCACAACCGTGGAGGCTACAGAGAGAGGTGAGATACTCTATTCTCCGGATCAGAAGTTCAATCACCTGGCATCCAAAAACCCTGCACTGAAGGAGCTAAAGAAGACTTTTAATCTTGATTACGAATAGCCACCACTGACCCGTGAGCGGAAAAATATTGAAGAACGGTAATGACCCTGCCGGCGCCTCTGGCCG
>CALMRD010000235.1 GCA_937871625.1 uncultured Bacteroidales bacterium
ATAATCGTCAAGTAAATGGGCAAACTGTTCGATCTGAATATCCAGCATTTTTTCCTGCCTCGTTTCTGCATCAAAAAAATCGATCAGATCGCCTGTAGCAATAACCATATCGCTATGTGTGGCTGCAGGAACGCTCTGAAAGAATTGTCTCAATCGATTCTCTCCCTGGTCGTATTGTTTTTCTTTACGATATTCCATCATATCAGTAGGATAACAGCCCTGGCTAAAAATCACATGCAGGTCAGTTATATGTATGAATGACAGAGTATCTTTTTGTGCCGGACTACTTATACATAGTATTAAGAAAAAGAAAAGAAGCGGCAATTTTAAGATATTTTGTATTTTTATCATGCCAGTGAATTTACTGTTAGTCCTGCTTTGCCGATATCATCTTTGGCACTTCAGGCCGGATCATTTTCCATAGAATAAACAAGGCAAGTGGGTGAAGGACGGCCATTACAATAAAGATCCAGGTTGTACCAACTTCAGACATAAAGTGTCCTATTAAGTAATTGAAAATTACTGCTCCGCCTGCACCAAACCCCCCGGCAATACCCAATACACTTGCCACATTGTTAACCGGGAATGTTTCAGCGATCAATACGCTCTCAGTATATAACCAGCTCAGTGCCACGGCCGCCAAGACACTAAACTTAATAATTGTGATTGTGACTCCCAGATTATCAGGTATCAGGATTATAGGTGCCAGGAATGCCACACAGCTTAACATAATCTTGCGTGAACGCAGGGGAGGCTTTCCTCTACGTACCATCCAGTCAGACCAAGCTGATGAAGCTATTCCACCAAGGCTGGCAGCCATAAAAGGGATCCAGCCAACCATACCCAGTTGGGAAAGACTTAACCCGGATTCTTCCATCAGAAATCCAGGCAGCCAGAACAAAATGAAATACCACACAGGATCGGTTGTAAACCTGATCAACACAATGCCCCACAAGCTTTTCCTGCTCCAGAGCTGACCCCATGTAAAGGCAGGAGATTTTGAGTTGTCACCTTCTGAGGATATAGTATCCTGAACAAACCCGCGAGGAGGTTCTCTGTAAACCAGGATCCATATAAGCGCGACAACCAAACCTATTATACCCGGGATAATAAATGCTGCATGCCATGAGAAGGAGATGACCAGCCATGCTATCAGGGGTGGGCCGATGACAGAGCCAATGGTACCGCCAGCAACTGAGATACTGTTGGCAGTTGCCCGAAGCCGGCCTGAAAACCATTTCGTTACTACTTTAATCGCGGCTGGGTATGTCGTAGGCTCTGCCAAACCCAACACACTCCTGAAAAAGACAAATGGGAACAAAGCTCTTGCCAGTCCGCTGCCTATTGAGCTTAAAGACCAGGTTATGACACCCCAGAACATTACCTTACGGGCACTGAACCTGTCGACTAACCAACCCGAAACGGGGTACATCAATGCGTAACAAACTGTAAAAAAATTGATGATCAGAGCATAACCTGAATCGTCAAGCGAAAACTCTTCTTTCAGTATCGGCTTTAGAATAGAAACGACCTGTCTGTCCACATAGCTAAAAACAGTGATAAAGAAAATTATTGCTACAATGATCCAACGCCTCCTGTACGGGGTCAAAAATGATCTCATAATTTAATCGATAGTAAGTTCAATACGGTCTTTTCCCTAAACTCAATTATACAGATCTTTTTGTTACTAATAATGTTTAAATTAAGGCTGTTTCGCAAGTTCATGAATTTCTACTAACCTAATCACGAGTTTAAACCATTTGGGTTTTAAGACTCTAACCTAAAATCAATTTTAAGAGATCAATTCATGAATACTTGTGAAACAGCCTTTTCAATCAATAGTTCGGATTTTGTGTGAGGTTCGGATTGGCATCTCTTTCCTGCTGTGGTATAGGCCATACTTCATCCTTATTGACATTGAAGACAACCTCCTGTGTTGTAAAATACTGCACCGCAATGTTATAATCATATATTGGAGAATAATTTTCATCGATATATGACAACACTTCTTTCGGATAGGATAAACCTCCCCGATTTAAATAAAGATAACCATTCATTATCTCTGGTGCCAGATTCCATCTGCGGATATCATACCAACGTAACCCGTCATTACACAATTCGATTTTTCGTTCATAGCGCAATGCTGTCCGTAACTGAGCCTGCGTCATATTTCTTTCAAGGACAGGCATCCCTGCTCTTAGACGAATCTCGTCGATGGCATCATAGACTGTTGCGTCAATACTATTTGATTCGATCTTGGCTTCTGCATACAAAAGCAATAATTCAGCATAACGGAAGATCCCAACGTTCAGGTCAGAGACTCCTCTGGATGAATTTGTTTCATAGTCCGTATTATCCGTATGCTTTCTCCATAAATATCCGCTAAAAGAACGGTATGCATTAGTTGCATCCGTGTTGCTTACCAATGAAGGTGTTGGACTTTCTCCCTTAATTACCGGCCAGTAATTGTTTACCTTGCTAAAGGTCGGATTTGGTTCATATTGAATCCCCATCAGACGGGAATGCGGGCGGGCAACATACATATCAAGACGGGGATCCCGGTTGGTAAACGGATTCGCCGCATCATACAATGGTGACTGATCAATAGGCATCCCGTCAAGACATTGGTATGAGTCAATGAGATTCTGGGTTGGCCCAAAATAGCAGCAACCCTTACCTAAACGTGAAGCATAATAATACCCCTGATTATGCGTATTCCCGGAAATTGTCTGATTATATTCCATTACCCATATCCATTCCTTGCTGCTGATATAACCATCATATCCAAAGATGTTTGAACACTCAGGTTCTCCAATATCATGCGTTTGATTACAGTAGTTGACGGAGTTATCGAAAGGAGTCAATGAGTAGATTCCATTTGATAACTCGATTGCTTTTGCTGCTGCTGCTGCTGCCACTGTATATTGTTCGGCGTATAATGCAATACGAGCCTTGAGCATATATGCTGCCACGCTTCCTGCCCGGACATTCCCGTATGCGGTTTGCGATGGCGGCAGATAGTCCGCCACAGCTGTCATTTCATCTATTATCCATTGCTGGATCTCACTTTTAGGCGTTCGTGGCAAATCACTATCATCCAACCCTAAGGAATGAGTAAACAAAGGAACATCACCATATAACTCAATTAACTGTGAGAAGCAATAAGCCCTTATTACACGTAATTCTGCATCAATCTGTCTATAGTTATCTTCAGACATCTCAGACTTAATACTTTCAAGATTGTCAAGCACAGCATGACATCTCGCAATTGTCTTATAATGATACTGCCAGGGTTTTACGGCCAAAGCGTTATCCGTTGTCAGAGAACTCGTAATTGGTGACGAATAGTTTACACCTGGACGCGCGTATCCGATATCTGATATATTATCCATCACATGCAGAAACTGAGTGCTTGAAGCATCAAGCATTGTGAGTCCTTTGTAAGCAGCAAACAGGCCCATAGTTGCTTCTTCCTCCGTTGCGGGGAATGTTCCAGTGGTAGGCCCATTTAATGGAAATCGATCCAGTTCACATCCTGTGAGCAGTAGACTAATTAAAGCTATTCCTGTATATACTAATCTTTTCATACCAGTCTGTCTTAAAATTTTAAATCTATACCAAAAGAAACCACTTTAACCTGTGGATAGAATCCACCACTTCCCAGCTCTACCCCATCTGTTGCACTTGCATCATAATTAATCTCAGGGTCGTATCCTTTCCAGAAATCGGTGACCGTTAACAGATTTTGCGCGTTCACAAATACAGTCATGTTGCTGACCCCGATTCTTTTAAGCAGACTTAAAGGCAGATCATAACCCAACTGCAGGTTTTTCAATCTCATATATGCCGCGCTTCTCATCCAGAAGCTTGAGTTTTGATTATTATTCGTTGAGGTAATTGAAAGCCTGGGAAATTCTGCTTCTCTGTTTGATTCAGTCCAATAATCAAGTTGCCATGTTTTTACTGAACTTGACATTGCGCAAGGAATCACATAGTGTGTATTCAGATAACCATCAACCTTTCCAACCCCCTGAATAAAGGCATTAAGTTTTACGCCTTTCCACGACAGGTCCATATTCAGCCCATAGGTGTAGCGCGGGACGGTGCTTCCAATAACAATCTTATCATCATCCGTTATTTTACCGTCTGGTATTGGATTATTATCATCGTCAAATGCTCCTGCAATATCTTTGTATCTAATATCTCCAGGATGTAAAGTGCCAAACTGGACAGGTCCGGCATCAATTTCTTCCTGCGACTGATATAACCCTTCTGCAACGTAGCCATAGATAGAATTTATGGCATACCCTTCCTGCTGACGAAGAAGTGTTCCGGAGCTCTGGCCGCGCATATCTGTAATAACATTTCTTACATCAGAAAGATTAAGCCCAAGGGAGAGCTTAAAATCGCCCCATTGATTATCGTATACTGCGCTCAAATCCCATCCTGTATTGCGCACCTTTGCTGCATTCTGGTATGGTGCATTCAACCCACTTAACTGGGATATATACAATGTTAATAGAATTCCTTCGGTATTCTTTCTGTACCAATCACCAGTAAAAGTAAAATGGTCAAATAAGCTGATATCTACACCGACTCCGGTCATTTGGGTTTCTTCCCATCTAAGATCAGGATTTGCCATGTCGTTTAAGGTAACCAATTGATAAATCTGGTTTGCCATTGAAATGCTTCCAATGCCAAGCTGAGAGATGTACGGGTAATAAGTGCTGCCAATATTCTGATTACCCAGTTTTCCCCATGATGCCCTTATTTTTATTTCATCTATCACATCTCTTGCGCTTTCCATAAATGATTCTTCAGAGAGACGCCACCCTGCTGAGAACGAAGGAAATGTAGCCCAGCGATTATTGCTGCTGAACCTGGAAGAACCATCATGTCTTATATTAGCCTGAAAAAGATAACGGTCTTTATAATCATAATTGAATCTGGCAAAGGCAGAAACGAGGATCCATTGAGCCTGAGTACCATTATTATCCTTCGTTTCGTTATCAGCGCCAGCAGCAAGTACTTCATATGTATCATATGTATAATCCCGCCTGTAACCCATCAGGTATTTCTCATCAAATGTCTCCCTGGAGGTTCCAACCATTAATTTGAACGTATGATTATCAAACTCTTTAATAGCGTTAGCAAAAAGCTGATAATTACCAAATAAATAGCGATAGCTCGTTTCGGAAAGGTCTGTATAGGTATATGCTGCACCAGCTTCAGTGCCGTCATCATTGTATGTCATAACACTTTTTGAAAATGTGTGAACGTTTCTCGTTCTGTACCGTGGTGCAACTACTCCTGAGATTGTTATCCATTTCGCGGGCTTTAGATCTAATGAAAGATTGCCAATAAACTCAAGGTTGTTTGTCTTATTGTTTCCTCCCTCTTCGATTAAACCGATCGGGTTGATCTTAACCCAACCCTCTGACCATAGCCCGTTCCTCGTTATCGGAATATTTGTAGGCATGCGTCCGAGATAATTCCAGACATCCCCTTCATGTGCTACCTGCAATCTGTCACTATTGCTGAAAGATAGGTCAATCTTTATTGATACCTTATCATTCGGCTTAATATCCATATTATTACGGAAAACATACCGTTTAAATCCTGTGTTTTTTATTATAGCGTCCTGACTGCTATAGCTCAAAGAAGGCATTACATGAATTTTATCTGTATTGGCCATTAATGAGATAAAATGATTGTGAGTTAACCCGGTACCGCTAAGAATTGCCTTTTGCCAGTCATAGTTGGATGGATCTGCTGCGTATTTTTCTTTAAACTCAGCAATTTCTTCCGGACTATACAAATCATACCCATTGTCATTCATGCTTGCCTCATTATAAACATTCATGAATACTTCGCCGTCCGTAACCTTTGGAATATCAGTTGCTGTCTGCTGGCCGATGTAGCCCCTGTAGTTGACTGAAAATAGTTCCTTGGAAGCACGTTTCGTTGTGACTAAAATAACTCCATTGGCGGCTCGTGAACCATAGATAGCTGCCGATGCTGCATCCTTCAATACGGTAATAGACTCTATGAGATTGGCATCAACCATGTCGAGCGATCCGACAGTTATTCCATCGACCAAAATTAGGGGAGAGCAATCGGAACCACCAAAAGAATTGATGCCGCGGATACGTATCTGGCCACCATCACCCCCTGGCGACCCAGTTTGAGTAGTAACAGTCACCCCCGATGCCATTCCCTGCAATGTAGCAGAAGTCGAAATAATTGGCCGTTGATTCAGCTGCTGAGCTTCAATTGATGAGACTGAACCTGTCAGGTCCTTTTTCTTTGAAGTTCCGTAACCGATAACCACTACCTCGTCCAAGCCCACTGCCGACTCTTCCATTATCACATTTATCAGGGCTAGGGCTCCTATATTGATTACCTGGGTCTCCATCCCGATAAAGGAAAAGGTAAGGCTGTTTGCACCGCCAGGAATATCAATACTAAATTCGCCATTTTGACCTGTTATTGTTCCGATAGTAGTTCCGGTAACAACAACAGTAACTCCGGCCAGTGGAGTTCCATCTTTTTCAGTAACAACACCAGTAACACGTTTCTGCTGTTGCGAGGGCTCTGTGATATTAATCAGTAATCTGTCCTCCCGGCTTTTTGCAGCAACCTGGTCAGGTGTCGTAGCATAAGACCGGACTGGAAAAATGAGCAATGAAAGAACCATTACTTTCATCAAGAGAAATAATCTTCTGTAATTTTCCATTGGTTCTGGTTGTTTGTTGAGTTTACATTCTAAAATCAGCTTAAAACTTGTTTCTATTTCAAATAATTATAAACAGCATTTTTCCGTTTTATTATTATTCCTGCTTTCGTTTTCTTCTCTATTGCGTTTCAAATTTAAATAAATAAATATAATAACCAAATATAAAAATCATTAATATTTCTATTTATGCCTATTTTATTACTATTTAACATTCAATTTTGTAATTTCGCTTCCCATTATAACTATTTATTTCTAGCATTTCAAGGAAGTAACCTTACAGTCTGAGCTCAGTAAACTAGCCTGGATTTCGTATATCACATTTGCCATGGCATGTCAAAATAAATTCTTTATCATTTTTTTCTGCCAGTCCTGATGCACCGTGGTTTTAGTTCTCTCATTAAGTGACAGGTTAGCTATAGACTCTGTAAATCAACGTGCTTAAAACATCAACTTTTTGAATACTTGTCCGATCAGTCGTGCCTGATCAATTGTTTTCTCTTTTAGGTTTCATCACTTTTACTCATTTCTGGAATACTTGGCGAAACCTACTATAGAACATACCAATAGGAGAGCAACACGGCATAATTAAAACCGGACGGTTAATCCTGATCACTAATTTATCGGATGCGGTATTGTGTTTGATACACCAATTGCACTGACCATCTTTAGACGATCGGAATTTAATATTGGCAATGGTTTCCCTTTAAAATGCTTCCGACCAATAATCGTCATTTAATCTGAGAAAGATGGACCCACAGTGTAGAAATAAACAGTTATTACAAATAACTAAGGATAGTCTGATCATATTGATAGTTGCAAATTCCCTTTCAGAATATTCTATCTGATCCTAAAAAGAGAAAGAGTTCCGGAAAAAGAAAGTCTGAATATTTTGGTATTGAGACAGCCTCTCTGATGATTTTATCTGGAATCAGACTAACTCCTTGTTCTTTGCCCTCTTCCGGTCATTCTCGTCAAGCATGATCTTCCTGAGCCGCATCGATTTGGGTGTGATCTCAATGTACTCATCGGCTGCAATGTACTCCATGGCCTCCTCCAGCGAGAAGCGGATCGGCGGGGTCAGCACCGCCTTGTCGTCGGAACCCGATGCCCTCATGTTGGTGAGCTTCTTGGTTTTGGTGACATTGACCACGATATCATCCTGCCTGGTGTTCTCACCGATGACCTGGCCCATATAAACATCCTCACCCGGGTAGATGAAGAACCGCCCCCTGTCTTGCAACTTGTCAATGGCATAGGCCACTGCCGTCCCTGTCTCCATCGCTATCAGTGATCCATTGCGCCTGATGGCCATATCACCCTTCCAGGGTTCCCAAGAATCAAACCTGTGCGCCATGACAGCCTCACCCTCGGTGACCGTCAGTACCTGGTTTCTCAGACCCACAATACCCCTTGAGGGAATCCTGAAATCGATATGGGCACGGTCATTTCTAACCTCCAGTCTGACGATCTCACCCTTTCTCTGGGTGACCTGGTCTATCACCTTTCCGGTGAACTCCTCAGGCACCTGCACGGTAAGAGCTTCTATGGGCTCCTGCCTGACGCCATCAGTCTCCCTGATAAGTATCTTGGGCTGCCCCACCTGCAGTTCAAACCCCTCACGCCGCATTGTCTCAATAAGGATCGAGAGATGCAGTATGCCCCTGCCGTAAACGGTGAACGCATCGGCGGAGCCTGTCTCCTCAACCCTCATGGCAAGATTCTTTTCAGTCTCCCTGAATAGCCTCTCCCGCAACTGGCGTGAGGTCACCAGCGACCCCTCACGTCCGAAGAATGGCGAGTTGTTTGAAGCGAACAGCATGCTCATGGTGGGTTCATCCACCTGAATGAAGGGAAGACCCTCCGGTGCTTCAGCGTCAGCAATCGTGTCACCGATGTCAAAGTCCTCCATACCCAGCACGGCACATATCTCTCCCGACCGCACCGGCTTCTTGGTCCTCTCCTTCCCCAATCCCTCAAAGAGATATACCTCCCTGACCGTGTTCCTTATCACTCTGCCGTCACGCTTGATAAGTGACACCTGGCTTCCCGGCACAAGAGTCCCTCTTCTTATCTTGCCAACGGCAATACGACCCTGGTACGACGAATAGTCGAGCGACGAGATCCTCATCTGCAGAGTGCCTTCCGTCATCGGGGCAGGCGGGATGTGGTCAATAATGGTGTCGAGCAGGTAACTGACATCGGTTGTCTGATCCATCCAGTCAGGACCCATCCAGCCCTGCTTAGACGAGCCGTATACGGTCGGGAAATCGAGCTGATATTCAGTGGCATTCAAGCTGTGCATCAGGTCGAAGACGCTCTCCTGGACCTCTTCGGGATTGCAGTTGGGCTTGTCGACCTTGTTGATTACCACGATAGGCTTGAGCCCGAGCTCCAGGGCTTTCTGCAGTACAAACCGCGTCTGGGGCATCGGTCCTTCGAAAGCGTCAACAATTAGCAGCACCCCTTCGGCCATGTTCAGGACACGCTCCACCTCACCCCCGAAATCGGAGTGGCCGGGAGTGTCAATGATGTTGATCTTGACATTCCTGTAACGTACCGATACGTTCTTCGACAGAATGGTGATGCCTCTTTCACGTTCGAGGGCGTTGCTGTCGAGTATCAGCTCACCCATGTCCTGGTTGTCGCGGAAAAGCTTAACCTGGTATAATATGCGGTCTACGAGTGTAGTCTTGCCGTGGTCAACGTGTGCTATCACGGCAATATTTCTTATTTCTTCCGTTGCCTTATCTGTTTGGGCTGCAAAAGTATAAAAAGAATTGCCATCAGGTGTATGGCATGGTTGTAATTTTCATTATTGGTTTATCTTTGGTAAAGGCATGTAGAATGAAATTGAATACTATGAAACCGTTCCTCTCCGAAGATGACCGTATCATGCTTGAGAACCGTATTGCCGAAGCAGAGAAGCTTACAGGAAGCCAGATTGTTATTGCTACGGTAAAACGCAGTGACAGCTACCTGGAGATACCATGGAAGGCCTTTGCCCTGTGCGCATCTTTCACAGGATTACTGGTGTTTTCGCTTGATCTGATCCTCTTCAGCTGGATACAGGATATTATCGTCCTCACCTCCGTGGTGATTACTCTTGCCGTTGCTTCCCTTGCGACCCTGTGCACGGTTCTGTCTCCCGGGTTTGCCAGGCTCTTCTTATCTCATAATCGAACAGAGACAGAGGTAAAACAGTATGCGGAGTCTCTTTTCCTCTCCAGGGAGCTGTTCTCTACCTCACAACGAACGGGAATGCTTCTTCTTATAAGCCATTTTGAGCGCAAGGTGATTATCCTTCCAGACAAAGGGCTATCTGAAAACATCTCTGAAGAGGATCTGAAAAAGATCATTTCACAGATGAAAGACCCCCTCACACATAATGATATCAGAAAGGCAATAGAAATAGCCCTTGATGAATTCATCAGGATAATTAAGCTTCTGCCATCCGTTGACGGCAGAAGCGATGAGCTGTCAAACAAGATAATTGAAGAAAAAGGTTTATGAATCCAAGGTCAATACTCCTGGCGCTTTTCATATCATCACTGCCGGTCTTTACTTCTCAAGCTGCTGAAATACCGTATCTGACCGGCCGTGTTACGGATAATGCAAACATTCTGTCACCGGAAGCGCACAGGCTTCTTTCCGACAGTCTTAAGGCTCATGAAGAACGTACAACCAACCAGGTCGTTGTTCTTACTCTGCGGACCCTTGAAGGGGAGAATATCGAAGACTTTGCCAACCGGGTTTTCAATGAATGGAAGCTCGGTCAGAAAGACAAGGACAACGGAGTGCTTATCGTGGTAGTCCCTGACGACCGGCGTATGCGTATCGAGGTTGGGTACGGGCTTGAAGGGGTCTTGCCTGACCTGATGGCAAGCCGCATAATACAGAATATAATGACTCCGCGATTCAGGAACGGCGATTATGATGGAGGGATTACAGAAGGAACACTTGCGGTTCTCAAGACCATAGAGGGAGAATATGTCGCAGAAGCAGAGGAGGCAACTTCAGACAGCTCTTCAGGCGAATTTGACCTCTCAGGAATGGAAAGTCCTGAAATGCCAATAGTGGAACGCATACTGATAGGAGCATTTATCTTCGGGCTTATAGGTCTGTTTACAGTTCTGGGTATCATGACACCCGGCGTCGGATGGTTCCTGTATCTTTTTCTTATTCCGTTCTGGGCCATGTTCCCGATTATAGTTATAGGCACAAAAGGAGCACTGGTGTGTCTCATTAGTTACCTTATCCTCTTCCCGGCATTGAAACTGATGTTAAAGAGGCTCCCGTGGTATAAGAAGGCAAAGGATGATCTGGCAACAAAGGGAAAAGCCTCCATAGGAGGTTTCACCTTTTCCTCGGGAGGTTCCGGAGGAGGGTCATGGAGCTCCGGCGGTGGAGGGTTCTCCGGCGGTGGAGGTTCATCAGGCGGAGGGGGCGCGTCAGGCAGCTGGTAAGTCCCGGATCTTAAGTCCGGGAGGCATACCTGAAACCGCAGTCATTAAGCCCGCGACCTTATTTTTCTGTCTTTATGATACTGTAGGTGATACCTGCTGATACAACCAGGTGACGTTTGGAAAGTTTTTCTGTGTATTCACCGCTCACGTAGTTGTTCCCACTGTAAATTTCCGGATATTTATCATTCCACTCCTGAAGCTTGACATCAAAATAGGTAAGGTTCACATCCTGATAAAATGTACTCATAACACCCGCATCCAGCGTAAGCAGGTCAGTGATATGCCACTCAATTCCTGCACCGACAGTAACTGACGGACTGATATAATCGAAATCACACTGGTAACTTTCGTCCACACCCGGCCGGGTTGTCAAAACACCGGCACTAAGTGCCAGATCATTCCTGATACTGTATTGCAGCCCCAGGGCAAGCTCCCAGGTGTTCTTTTCTACCACACGCTCTCTTATATCATGAAAGCCTGTTAATATCTGGTCACGGGTATTCAGTCCCCAATTAACTGATTTATCAAAGATCAAATTAAATGACAGCTGTGCCTCCAGAAGGTCCATCGGCTTGTATCCTATTCCCAATGACAGCATTGCGGGAATTTCTATAACAACCTCATCGCCATCAGGGTACAGTTCAAAATCATCGGCAGAAGTAAAGTTAGTTATAACCAGCCTGGTCATAAACTCATACTTCATACCCAGATTAATCTTTTCATTCACATTCAGGTTCATACCGAGGATAGGAGTCCAGCCCGCCCCTGTCTGTCTGGCATTCATCTCTTTAAAAGAGGCAGCATCGATTGCCGACGTAGTGGCGGTGATTACAGAATTCAGGTTTGTCGCTTCTGTCGAGTAAATCGGATAAATCTGATTAAGTTTCAGTGCAGCAACCTGAGCCGACGAGAGGCCAAGTGCATAAAGAGCGCCCTCAAAGGTCGCTCTTTGGGCCGAGCTTATGTAACCGGCAGTCTGAACCTGAGTAATAGTAAAACTTCCGGCTCCCGCAGTTATAAGCTGCAGTATGGAAGTGGCCGCGCCATTGTATAAGTTGCGTGCTCCGATTGCATCAGGCAGAAGTGTCTCTGATAACCAATCATATGCATCTACCATATCATCATCTACAATCAGCTGAGCATCATTGACATGTCCCTTATATGTCCCTGATCCGAAAGTATATCTTATCCCTGCGAACCCGGAAAGCACCTCGTTGAATTTGTATGTTATTCCGGCTTGAATACCGGGATAAAGGGTTCTCTCTTCAAAGTGTATATCTGCGGCATAACCTGACAGATCATAGAGCATCGAGGTAAGTCTGAGCTTTGACAGTGCAGTAAGGTCGGGGATCATCCTGCTGAGGGGTATCTCAAATGAAGGGAGCCCTCTCTCATAGGTCGTTGTACAGTCTCCGGCCGATATTCCCGTTCCCAGGGAGAAAACAACATTCCCCGCCTTGTAGACTCCGAAAGCAGAGGGGATCAAGGGCGAGATTCTCGTTCCCTTATACTCACCATCATTAAGTACGGGATAACTGTTGTTTATTGTGCTTGCTTGAAAAACAGCCTGGTCATATACGGCGAAATGCCATCCGTTGGCCAGATCACTTAGTCCTGCCGGATTATAATATACTGCATCGATCATGGTAGAGGCATTTCGGCTAAGCATACGTACATGCTGTGAACTCTGGCCGGTGTTGCTCAGAATACCTTGAGAAACAGCTGCCTGCACGATGGTCATCAGTAATACTGACTGAATGACTCTCACATAATATGATACGCTCTTTTTCATAACAGGTGTTTTTGGTTAGTATCCAATAACTACATCTTCAATGGCTTTGGGGGGAAATCATTGCCGACATTGGTGAAGGCTTTCCTGAAAAGAATATTGGTCATATAAACACTTTACTTTTCATACTGATAGTGTCCGATGGTCTGAAACCTGAATAAACAGTCCTCAAGTACCTGGCCTTGTCCTATATTGTGAACAACAAGGTATCTCTCACCATCTGCCGATCTTTTATTTACTACTATTCCGACATGTGAAATGCCCCTGCCGAGATCCCAGAACACAATGTCTCCGGGCAAATAATCTACGGGAGACGCAGTGACAGGCAATGAGATGCCCTGTCGCTTAAAAAATATCATGAGGTTAGGCACCCTTCTGTGGTCAATATTTGTATCCGTGCGTGTAAGTCCCCAATAAGGAGGATACTTGCTGAAATTGGCAGCCATATCTTCATGCACCTCTTTCTGAAGGTCAATACCAAGTTTCCTGTATGCACGAATAATAACATCAGTGCATACGCCCCGGTCTGAAGGCACATCTCCCCCAGGGTAGCCAATGCTGTAGTAACCGGGATCATAGAATACCCGATGATCTGTCAACTCAATAGCAGCATCAGAAAGCTGACCAAAAAACCCACTTTGACAGAATGAAATGTTAACAGCAGAGGGAATCAGGAATAAAAAAACCAGAGATGTTCTCATAAGGAGGGTCAAACGATATGGCATTTCATGCGGCACTTTATAAAATTAAAATGAAAAACAATTCGATACAAATATTTTTTGCCACAGTGGGTTCTGTTAGAGATAGCATTAAGCATGAAGGATATATCGCTGAATGACGGTATTGTATCTTCAGAGAAGCCTGAACAGGCAAGAGTTTATTTTTTAGTGCTACCTAATCGGTAAATACAAAAGCCCTTTTTCTGCTGCACTCTGTACACCTGCCCACAATAACGCCCTCGTCGAAGAATCCGGGTATCCCTTCCTCGCCTTCAAAACGCTCGCACATACCGGCAATAAAAGATCTGTTTCCGCACTCGCACTCAGGTCTGTCATCCCTTATCCTCTGCCTCTGTTCGCCTGTAAACGTAAATAAGCGCATCAGGTATCCGCACCCGGCACATTCTCCCCAGATTATGCCTCTGAAATTCCATTCTTCGGAGCCGGTATGGTGCTCAATCGTTATTCTGAAACTGGATGACTTGCACGAATTACATTTGAATAGAGTGAATTTATGATAGTCGCCAGGATGATTTTGACTATGGATACATTGCCTGGCAAAATCATCAATTTGGGAAATCGTTTCCGGATTCTCCATAATTCAATCTGTCAGAATCTAAATATCTCGTTCGCCAGTATCCCAAATACGAGTCCTCCAATGATGCAGAGACCTGACAGAGTGATAAATACAATACCACTCAGAAGTATAAAAATTGGCTGGCTCTCCCTGATCTGTATGTAATATTTGTCGTAGTCAACCATTCTGGCTGGTATAAGGTTGATGACTTTATTCTCTATAGTTGAAATACTCTTACCTTCCTTCAGCTCAAGCAAATATTTTCCGGCAGGTGCTGAAAACCGGTAAAGTTCCATCCTTGCCGTGGCGCCATTATTTGTGTTTGGTCTGAATAACAGTGAAGTAAGTTTTGTTTCCAGGCCAGTGGACTTATCGGTGATTTCAGGTTTATATTCATCCAGGGGTGCTTTTCTGAAGAACTGTCCCTTATGCCATATTGAATAGCTGCCGGGTTTGTTTATGACAAATTCAGCAGACTTCTGCGAATATGGAATTTCAAGCACAATACTCCCGGAAAATGATTTATGGACAAGCCTGATAGAGAACACCAGGCATACTATACCAACTGGTATTAAGCCGAAAAACAGGATCTGCATTTTATTCGATTTTTTCACTTTGTATCGTCATTATCCGGCGCGTAGATCATTTTCCTTGTCATGCCCCCATCGATAACTAAATTTTCGCCGTTTATAAAGCCGTTCTCCTCGCTGCTGAGGAACAGGCATGCATGTGCTATGTCATCAGGCTTGCCAACCCTGCCTGAAAAGTGTTGTCTGTGATCAATATCCCTCAGCCCGGTATAGTCTCCTGTCTCAATCCACCCGGGGCTGATGCAGTTCACTCTTATTTTATCGGCAGCAAGGGAGGCGGCCAGTGCATGGGTCAGGGCTACAATACCTCCCTTGGAAGCAGCATAGGCTTCCGAATTTGGCTCTGACATCAGAGCCCTGGTGGATGCGATGTTTATTATTGAGCCCCCACCCTTCTGCCTCATCACCACAGCTGCCTCCCGGGCACAGAGAAAGGCACCCCGCAGGTTGGTGTTGATGACTTCATCCCACTCTCCGACAGTGAGGTCACAGGGCGGCTTCCACCTGCCGAAACCGGCATTGTTAACCAGAATGTCTATGGTACCGTAAAGCTCTGCCGCCTTTTTGATCATGGCGGCTATCTCTTCCGGCCGGCTTATGTCTGTCTTAATGAAGCAGGCCGTGCCTCCGGTAGAGGTAATAGTCTTCTCCGCTTCAGCACCGGTGACCTGGTCCTTTTCAGCAATCACAACTGAGGCTCCTTCCGCAGCGTATGCCACGGCAATGGCCCGCCCTATGCCTTTACCGGCACCCGTAACGATCACTACTCTTCCTATGAATTTCATCCTGATCACTTAATTTTATGAACCATGCATCACTGTCGCAGACGAATTAATTGATTCCCGGAATGTTCCAGCATGATTCCTCCGCGGAGGCTGATTTAACAGCTGTTTTTGCGTCAATAGTATTCCTGATGATGAAACTAAAAATATGCTTGGTTATCACCAGCCTCCGGTGGAATAATCAATACCCGGCATTCCTGCCACTCCCTCTTCTGTCCCTTCGGTTCCCCCGAATGTATAGTATTCCATCTCCATTATCTGAAGCTGTGACCCTGGTATCGGATAGTGGAGCGGAGTGCCCGGCTGCAGCAAGTCCTCCTTCCTCATCTGGAAAAACTGTATGCCAACGCCGGAGGACATCAACTCCACCATCCTCTCATGATGGATGGCTTCACTGATGCTTTCCGGGTCTGCGGGCACAGGTGGCAATCCGCCTCGTGTCACCCGTGGGGATGCATTAATTATATCCGCCGCTTCCCCTGTCCTGCCGGTATGTAGTGCCGCTTCAGCAATCATGTAGTCGTTCTCTTCCTTTCGGAATTCCGGCATCGGCTCGGCCCAGGTACTGAGATACTGGTCAAGTCTCCTGTATCTGTAGCAGGAGAAGTGATAGTAACCGCGTTCAATGCGAAACGGACATGAGTAGAGGTACTGATAATCGGTAAAGATCCTGTCGTCAACACCCTCTTTGTGTGACATGACCGGATCCTGCACGAGATCCCATGTATCCTCATCAACCCAACGTGACGGCATCGAAGGATCCATCATGTTAACCACATACATGTCAGTCTGCACCCATCCGGAATAATTTGCATAAGCGAAATAATTGGAGTACCACATAACGTCATCAGCCAGCGGGGCAAAGTCCTTTTCAATACCATGGGTGGCGTAATCATATACTTTGGCCCAGTCAGTCTGACTATCATCACTCTTGTTGCGTGCACTGAATACAAGAATGCGGGCGGCAAAAGAGCTTGCCAGCCGGCCAAATTCCTCACTGTTCCACTGCTCTCCGGGCAAATATTCCGAAGTCAGAACAAAAGTATTGGCATTGCAGATATCTATGGCTTTATCCAGACTATGTACTCCTTCGGTAATCAATGTCTTCCACGGAGACACTTCGATATGCACAGTCATATCTGTCTCTTCGGTTACAACAAATCCTTTGTCGTAAGTCATTCCAAGATACCCCAGGCATAATCCCTGTATAAACCTGGCCACCGCAGTCATCCTGGCTTTCTCTGAATCTGTAAAATCGAGTTCTGTTTCTTTCAGGATATTCAGCAGGTCATTCGCATCATTCAGGGTGGAATAGAGGCTCATGTAAAATCCAGTATTCTGGTAACTGTAAGCATACGAAGCTTGATTATTAAACATCCAGCGAGGTTCCGTACCGGCATCCCGGGTAATCCCCCATGAACAGGTGCCTGCATCCGCAGCCACAAGAAGCGGCAATGCCAGCCCGTTGTAGTTATGGACGGCAATGAACCAGTTGTTAATCAGACTGCCGGCACGGGACTCTATTGTGGCCCTCTGCGAATAAGCTGTATCAAAGTCGGGGTCATTCAGGTTCCCGACCTCCAGACCTTCGCAACCGGAGAGGATAAAGAAAATAATTAGCAGTTCAACTACTCTGGCTTTCATAATGGACAGGTTTAAGACTACTGATCGAATCGCGTTCATGCGTAAGAACTCATAAATTTAGTAAATAATTTGATAGGCACCTTCTGATTGTGCATATGAGCCAATTCTACATAAGGCCGGATGAAGAATACGAATTTATACCTACATGAAATCCCGTAATGATTTCCATATTTGCCGGGTCATCTGTAAACGGTTGAATACCGGATTGTTTTATTGAATATGTCAGCCGTCGGATATGAGTTGCTAACATGGAATAACAGTGCAAAAACAGAAAAATAACAGATCATGACAGAAAACAGTGATACCGCCGCAAGAAGGAAGTATGTTATCGGGCAGGACTGGGCATCAGTCGTAACAGGATTTATCCTCATACTTTTTGTTGTCATAACCGGATATGCAACCGGCACACCGTCGTTCGGCGGTAAAGTGGGGTGGAACAGCGGACAGGATGTGTCGGGGATATTCAGCTCCTCCTCTCTCTGGCTGCCGGCACTCTATACCCTTCTGATATTCGGTATTATATCGGTTCTTGGCATGGTCATGAGCGGCGACTCACTAAGAAAATACCTTACCGGATTTCTATCACTTTACCTGCTTGCTATCATAGCACAGTTCATCTCATCCTTCGCGGGATTCAAAAACCTCGGGCTGGAGACGGTGCTCTTCTCTCTGCTCCTGGGCCTGGTGATCGGTAATCTCTTCAAACTGCCAGCATGGCTGAGATCGGGAGTCCAGACTGAACTTTACGTCAAGATCGGGCTGGTGCTGCTTGGAGCGACTATCCTCTTTAAAGATATCCTTACCGCCGGTTCTTTCGGACTGATACAGGCGGTGATCGTCGTGACCGTGGTTTGGTATTTTGCATACTGGCTGTCACGTAAGATGAAGGTTGACGCTGAGTTCTCAACCATGCTTGCCAGCGCTGTCTCAATATGCGGCGTCTCGGCTGCCATTGCAACGGCAGGAGCCATTAACGGCGACAAGAAGAAACTCTCATTCATCATCTCCCTGGTGCTGATAATAGCAATCCCGATGATGATATTTCTTCCAATAATTGCCAGGTGGATGGGACTGTCAGATATTGTTACCGGAGCATGGCTGGGAGGTACCATAGATACCACCGGCGCCGTTGTGGCTGCCGGAACCATTGCCGGGGAGACAGGACTGAAATATGCCACCATTGTCAAATTCTCCCAGAATGTGCTGCTGGGACTGGCAGCATTCGCAATATCTATTTTCTGGGCTTACAGGAAGAAGGACGACGGAGTGAAGGGAGAACGGGTGCCTGTGAGAATCATCTGGGACCGTTTTCCGAAATTCGTGCTCGGTTTTATCCTGGCATCCCTCGTCTTCTCATTCGTTTTGAGCCCCGAGACAGCTCATGCTTCCGGCAAGGTTATCAAGTCGTTCAGCACCTTCTGGTTCAATCTCGCCTTTATCAGCATCGGCCTTGAAACGCGTTTCTCCGACTTCAAACATATTGAGAGTAAAAAACCATTTTACAGTTTCATTATCGCACAGACTTTCAATATCATATTTACCCTGGGAGTCTCCTGGCTGCTGTTCCAGATAATCAGCCCGAAATAATAGTTACCCGTGAAACTGTCATGTCTGATTCCGCTGGTCGCCCTGATGGTATTCGCAGGTGCATGTTCTCATTCAGGCACTAAGAGTGAGCATGTCATCATCCGGACTGAGATAGGTGATATTCATGTTGCACTCGATCTGGAAAATGCCCCTGTGACATCTGCTAACTTTCTCAGGTATGTTGATGCCGGGCTGTTTGACAGCACCTGTTTCTACAGGGTTGTCGGGAAAGATAACCAGCCCAATGACTCTGTCCTTATCGCCGTGATCCAGGGTGGCAGGTATGAAGAGGAGGAGTCAGGAGGATTTCCTCCTGTCAGTCATGAGACAACTGCAATGACGGGCATCCGCCACCGCAACGGTGTTATTTCCATGGCGAGATGGACACCGGGGACCGCCACTTCCGAGTTTTTTATCTGCGTCGGCAATCAGCCCGACCTCGACTTCGGGGGCAGAAGAAATCCTGACGGACAGGGTTTTGCAGCCTTTGGAAAAGTGATAAGAGGAATGAAGGTGGTAAGACGGATCCATTCTCTCCCCGCACCGGAACAGTACCTCGGTAAGCCGGTGCTGATTCTTGAGATAACCCGGACTGCCGGCAGATAATTCTTTGCAAGCTGGCAGATGTCAATGAATCATAACTGGCTGAAGATCTGCCAGAAACGGCAACTGTAAATGAGCGCTTGCTACCGGTTTATATCTTCAGGTCGAGTGACAGGGAGATTGTGGAAATGAACGGCATGTCGCTGTCGGCAGGCTTCCATCCCTGGAAGTTAGGGGAAAGGCTGACCCCCGGAGAGATGGCAAACTCAATACCACCGAGGAACAACTGTCCGTCTTTGGCCAGGTTCCATGGGTCCTCTGTACTCCCTGACCTCGATGAGGACACATAGTCATACCTGCCAAGGAGCACAACTCTTTCCGAAACCGGCACCCTGCCGTTTAGGGTGAGAGCCCGGTAATCTTGCCCTTCAACCTGCTTATGGTTTCTCCGGTAATGGTAAGCAGCAGAGAGGAGGTATCCCCTTCCCTCCCATGAGGCGATAACTTCAGCTGTCTGCTGATTATTACCATCCTTTCCCATGTTGTCCAGATAACCGCGGAGGGAGACACTCTTCACGGGAAGAAGCGTAATGCCGGCAGCTGCCTTGAAGGTGGAGTCAGCTTCTGTAAGCTTGTATCCTTCACCGTTCATCAGGGTGATGTCAGCCGATATCCATGGTGCTATTCTGTGGACAACACTTAATCCCAGATCAGCAGCCGTTCCGAACCCGTATACATCATGCGAAGGTTTGTAAATGTAGCGGTAGCCCCATGATTTTTCTGCATGTGAATACTCTGGAAGAGGTATCATGCCGCCGGTGACGGTCCATTTTTCACTTTTGTAACTCAGGTATGCAAACTTCAGCATGCCCGTGAACTTCAGGTTACCTGCCGAAGGATCTGCAACATCATAAACAATGCGACCCGAGAGCGTTCTTGTGAAGTTATAACCGTATCCCAGGTAGGCACGGGTCACATCAAACTTACTGTGCATCTCACCGTCAGAGAATGTGGTATTGAATCCCGTAAAAATCCTCACCTCCGCCTTGCCTGATGGTTTGAAGTCATCTTTTGTCTGTCCCAGCAAGGTTGCCGGAAACAATAACACGGATAACATCATTATCAAGAGACTCCGGTTCAGTCTTAGATTACCGGAACTTAGTGGTTGGGAATAAATGAAATTTTTCATGATCGACAGCACTTTTGGTTTCTTCAGTAATCCTGTGGCAGTGTGACTACCGTCAGAACTCACCCGGCGAAAATAGGCAAAGAATTCAACCGGCAATCGTCAGAGATACCCGGTATGTTGAAAATACGATTTTATACCCACATGGAAATCGTTGCCAGATTGCCACACAAAGCCTCATTAGGTTTTTCTATCAACGGTGACATCTTTTCACATGCTCATAAAAGAAATTATATCTGCTTTCTACCTGATTAAATTGCCTGAGAATGCAACGAGATATGCTTACACCGCTAAGGATAATCATGATATACAGTAAATAAAATTGACTTAGGGTCCTTCATGGTTTATATTTGTATATAGGGACGGGTCAACGGGGATGATTGAATTAATATCTTTAGCCATGGTTTGCCCCCCCTAAATAAACAACTAAAACAGAAGTTTATGATTACAGAACAGAGACTCCCTCTATGTCCCGTAATTATCTTTATGGGATTGTTGTTTCTTGTAGTCGGCTGCAAGAAGAACAATGAAGAAGACGACGCCGCGAAAGTGACTGACATTGACGGAAACGCCTACACTACGGTCGAGATCGGAGCACAGGTATGGATGGCAGAAAACCTGAGAACAACCAAATATCGCAACGGTGATGCGATAGGCACTACTAACCCGGCTGATCAGGACATTTCATCTGAAAGCACGCCGAAATATCAATGGGCATATGACGGCAATGAAAGCAACGTGTCAGTCTATGGAAGACTGTACACCTGGTATGCTGCCACTGACAGCCGGTCCATTTGCCCGACCGGCTGGCATCTGCCTTCCAAAGCCGAGTGGACAACCTTAATAAATGGCCTGGGCGGATATATGGATGCTTACATTAAGATGAAAGAAGTAGGCTTCACCCACTGGATGGAAGGAGGAATGGTAGCCGCAACCAATGAATCGGGATTTACGGCACTGCCGGGTGGCCGTCGTTCGGAAAAATTCGGATTCAGTGGAAAAGGAATAGAGGGTTGCTGGTGCTCGGCAACAGAATACAATGCAACGAGTGCATGGTATAGCCAGATGGTTTTCAATGTCGAAAGCATTTCCCAGGATTATATGGCACTTACAAAGAAGCAGGGATTGTCAGTCAGATGTGTTAAAGATTGATTAATCCTGTGACTATGAAAATGAGATGCCTTATACTTGTTCTTCTGTTCCTTGCCATAAACAGTGCTGAAGCTCAGAAAACATATGTCCCGGATGATAATTTCGAGCTGGCTTTAAAGGAACGCGGATGTGATGACGGGATAGAGTTGAATGATTCTGTTCTGACTGATAAAATAAAAGTATTGCCTTATCTAAATGTTTCAAGCAAGACAATAAACGATTTGACCGGTATTGGAGACTTCATCGGTCTGAAGACACTGTATTGTGAAAACAACAGGATAACAAATCTCAATCTGGCGGGAGCCATCGCTCTTGAAGAGTTGCATTGCAGGAATAATCAGATGA
>CALMRD010000236.1 GCA_937871625.1 uncultured Bacteroidales bacterium
TAAAGACCGGCAAATTCCCCAAGCGCCGCATAAAGAATTGTTAATGTGGTGTTAATAGCAGAATGCATGAATGAATTTAATACAAAACCGGATAGAGCTCAACAGATGTACTGTTGAGAGCATACTCTGCAGGGTGTTTGCTTGTAAAAGCGCTACGGAGTTACTTCACCCAGTTGACGATCTCCTCCTGTGCCTTGCGCGGTGATGCGCCTGAGACGGCGTCAGTGTTTTTCTCTATGTTACCCACGCGGAGCATTATGACAGGGGTGAATCCTTCAGGAATCTGCAGTGCCTCCCGTTTTTCCCTGGCGGCAGCTATGGGACCGCCGTATATCCTTGCCCCTAGGCCCATCGATGTGGCGGCGACGAACATGTTCTGTGTTGTCAGCCCGCAGTCGAAGTCGGGTGTGGCACCGCTCTGCGATACTTTGCCCGAGACGATTATGATCACATTGCCAGGTGTGATATTGGAGATGATCTCCTTCATCACGGTCTCGTTCTTCAGCACCGTGAAGTGCCATGGCTGGCCGTTGCGGGAGCTCGGTGCCTTGATCCCACACTGCACTATCATATCAATCTGCTGATCGGTGACAGGCACCTCGGTGTAATTGCGGGGCGACCATGCCGAAAGAAGCAGATCGGTGACGGGATTGCCTGCCGTTTGCGCCAGGATGCTTCCGCAACCTATGATGAGAAGTACGGCTATGAGCGAAAATGTTCTTGTTTTCATTGTAGCGTGCCTTATTTGGTTTGTCCTTAGAATCCAGGGCTGAAGATAGTCAAAAACTGGCTTTTACATTAATATTTGCCCAGCCTGGACAGTGGTCAATGAAAGGCCTGTGCCTGAGGCACTGTTTCAACCTCCCTTTCAAGAGCAATGCCGAACATAGCCAGGACTGATTTCCTTATCTGCCCGGCCAGGCTGAGGATCTCATCGCCGGAAGCACCTCCGTAATTGACAAGAATTAAAGCCTGTTTGTCATAGCATCCGGCCCTACCGATCCGGCGCGCTTTCCAGCCGGCCTGTTCAATAAGCCATGCGGCAGATATTTTATACTCCTCACCCTGTCTGAAATAGCTTACCTGCGGAAATGAATTGCTGAGCCTGTGAAATTCATCGCGGCTTATCAGGGGATTCTTAAAGAAACTGCCTGCATTGCCCAGCGCGGCAGGATCAGGCAGTTTTAACCTCCTTATGTTGGCAATCACATCAGATACCTGCCTCAGTGACGGATCAGTGATCCCTCTTTTTATCAGTTCCTCCCTGATATTGCCATAATCAAGTTTCGGCTGGCTTCTCTTTGACAACCTGAAGGTAACCGAGCTGATCACCGCTCTGCTCTTCATCTCATGTTTGAATATACTGTCCCTGTA
>CALMRD010000237.1 GCA_937871625.1 uncultured Bacteroidales bacterium
CTGTTTTTGCATCCGGCCGTAACTATCAGGAGGGCGAACGCTGCAGCAAGGGAAAATAAACGGAAGTTTTTCATCGGGTATCGGTTATGGTTTTAAGGATTGTCTGTCGATACCCAAAAATAAAACATTAATCCGGATTCCCGGTCACCGCAGGCCTGCTCCGCCTGAGACTGCAGGTGTGCTTTTTCTACTGCCCGTTACCCTGCGGATCCCCTTCTTCTTTTTTCCTGGCCGTCACCTCCTTTGCTGTGAAACCAAGCTTCTCAATGGCCCTCTTCAACTGCTCCGGCTTGTTCTTATCGTTCTGGTACTGAACGGTGACCTCCTTCGTTGTGAGGTCACATTTAACATCCTTGACCCCTTTTTCGAAGGGGATGTTCTTCATGATTGTGTTTACGCAGTTTTCACAATCAATGCTTGTCTCGAATTTTACCGTTGAGATCTCCTTTTTGTTTTTCTCCTGGGCGCTGAGCGCCACGGAGGAGAAGAGAAGGAGAAGCGTTACCGTGATAATCTGATTTCTTTTCATCTGGATATGTTTATTTAATTAATCGGCAGAATGAAACCTGCATGAAATTCAGTAGTCCGGTCCTGAGGGGAGCTATCTCCCGTGCATGTTTCATCCTGCCCTGGTTGAAAAATTTATATTCTGTCAATTCTGAGGTCGGTCAAGCGCGAACCTGAAGCCTGCATAGAGCTTCCGGCCGTGCACCGGTCCCCAGATCATGGTGGCATCAAAATAGTCACCGAAGGGATTCTCAGCGGCAATGATGGCATCATGCTGTCTTGATCCTGTGATGTTTTCGCCGCCGATGTAGATACTCCATTTGCGGAAATATTTTGTCACCTGGGCATTCATTACGGGGTAGGCGCTGAAGTAGTCATGCCTCCTGTAGGGCTCGGGGTTTGCCATCGTTGAGGGTATCCTTCCGGGGCCGTTATACTGAAGCGTCCAGTCAAACTGCCACTTCCTCATGCGCGTTGTATATGATGCCGTGAGCAGTCCCTTGTAGCGTGATGAGAGAGGTTTCTCGCGCAGCTGCCCTCCGATAGTCTGCCGCACGTCGTTCCACCTCCATGCTGCCGTGATATCGAGTCCTGTCACCGGCTGAACCTGGGCCTCAAGCTGGATTACATTTGAATATGACCTGCCGTCGAGGTTATAGAACATCACCCGGTCAATATCAGTGTCGAGGTCAGTAACTATCTGCTTTATGAAGCTGGTACGATAGACCTCGCCCGTCAGGCGCAGTTCACGGTCCCACAGCGGGACATAGCCGGTGAGGTTGATGCCGGCGTTCCATGCCTCCTCGATGTCGAGGTCATCCTCAATCTCTAATGTCCGGCTGCTGGCAAGGAAGTAGAGGTTCTCAGCCATAACATGTACTGTACGGTATCCCTTTCCTGCCGAGGCCCTGAGAGTCATCTTCGGGGTCAGCTCATAACGCAGGTGTACCCTGGGCGTGAACTGTGCCCCGTGATTGTTGTAGAAGTCGTACCGCACCCCTGCGAGAAGGGTCATCCTTGCCGAATCAGTATAAGTATACTGCAAAAAAACTCCGGGGACAGATTCCACAGTCTCGTTCCATGGGTTGAAGTCGATGTATTGCATCAGATCATCATACGTGAGACGCATCTCGTCATAGTGATCATAGCGGTAGCTTATTCCAGCATCAATGGTATGCCTCTCTGCCGGGAAGTACTGGTAAAGCAGGTTGGTGTAATAGCTCTTCTGCTTTGCATTGTACTGGTTATACCCCATCCATGAGTTCATGTCATGCAGGGCGAAGCTCTGTATCCATCCAAGCGACATATTGTCCGAGCGGCCGAACACACCTCCCAGCTTGGTGAAGGCTTCTGCGCGCTCAGTCCCGATGTTTATGCCGTAACCGTTATCCCAGGTGTTGGCATTATTGCGGTCATACTCAAACTGTCCGCCGATGCGTTCCTCCTTCATATATTTTATGCCGGCACGGAAGGTGAGGTTCGTGCTCAGATAGTCCCACCGGTGAAGAAAGCTGTACTGTCTCACGTCAGGCTCATCACGGAAGCCGTCACTGTTATGGTCGGCAGCCCCGGACTGTGTCTCGCCGTGTGCCAGCAGCATGGTGCTCCAGTAGTCGTTGAGTTTAAGGGATGCATTTGCGTTGGTCTCTATCTTTCCCGCATCGCTCACGAATCCGTTCAGGAATACTATTTCGCTGGTGGCCGGTTTCTTGTACTCGACATTGATCTGGCCTGTGATCGACTCATTGCCGTTGCGCACCGAGGAGGTTCCTTTTGAGACCTGTATCGACTCCATCCACGGGCCGGGGATATAGCTCAGCCCGTATGCCGCACCGAGTCCGTAGATGGAAGGTATGTTCTCGGTGAGTATCTGGACGTATGAGCCTGCAAGTCCCAGCAGCTGTATCTGCTTTGCACCGGTGGCGGCATCGGCATAGTTGACGTCGACCGAGGCGTTGGTGACAAAGCTCTCGGAGAGGTTGCAGCAGGCAGCCTTGCAGAGCTCCGCAGCTGTTATATTTACAGTGGCTATGGTGGCTGCCCTGTCGATATGGGTGCCCGGAGCACGACCGGTGACGGTGACCTCACCGATCATGCTGTTCTCGAGCAGGATGATCTCCACGTAATCCTCACCGGGTTGTATCCTGACTGTGTCAGGAGTGTATCCGACGAAGCTCGCCACCAGATGGTCGTGACCGCGTACTCTTCTCAGGGTAAAATAACCCGCACTGTTGGTAGAGGTGCCGCTGGTGGTTCCGGCCCAGACGACATTTGCCCCGGGGAGTCCCACACTGTCCGGGGCTCCGCTTCCTCCGGCGACGATCACCTTACCCTCTATCTTGCCCTGGCCGTAGAGCACGGCAGGGATGATAAGTATCAGTATTGTCAATAATTGCTTCATAGGGAAGAAATTTAATGTGTACGTAATGTTATTTCCTGCATGGAGGCTTTGAGAAAGTCTCTTACAGGTTCCCACGTAACATCATGCGGAAACATATTAATCAAGTCTCCGTACAATGTTGTCCCTATGAATAAGTCAGGATCTTATCTGACAATGTATGGTTGTCAGATCGCGACCGTGGTGAAACGGCCTGTCAGTGAAGGATGAGCTGATGTTTTCTGCAGGCTGATCAGCTATTACAGCCATGACCGAAGCCAGCATGAACCAGGGGATGATTTCATT
>CALMRD010000238.1 GCA_937871625.1 uncultured Bacteroidales bacterium
AAATTGAGGGAGGAGACTTTAGCATAAAAGGTGTAGGCGGAAGCCAGTCGTTTTCAATGGCAGATGTTGACAATGACGGCGATATGGATGTGCTTGAAGCGAATCTTTGCTACTTTGATGCCTGTGATCCGCTCATACCCAATACACTTTATATCAATAACAATGACGGCACCTTTACTGCCCTGGACACCATTTGTCAGCTTGTGAGCGAACCTATGCAAAGTCCGGGTAGCAGCTGGGGCGATTTCGATAATGACGGGGATATGGATGCTTATGTTCTTTCTATGGCAGACAAAAGGGATGTGTTATTTCGTAACGATGGCAATCTTAAATTCACCGGGTTCTATCTCGATCCGGAGAAAGCTGGCAACAAATGGCCATATAACTCATCCTGGGGAGATCTGAATAATGACGGATACCTGGATCTTTTCGTCAGCGTTGTACCTGATGGGAACATGATCAATCCTGATTGCTCCTGGTTCCAGAACATGATGTATCTGAACCGGGGTGACGGAACATTCTACAGGTTGAAATATGGTGATATAGTTAATGATGGAGGTGAACCACATGTGATGAATGACTTCGACAATGACGGTGACCTGGATATCATCATTGGTCACGGCAACGGAGCGAGGCCTTACTTGATTTATGTATATCTGAACAATGGAAATGAGAACCACTGGCTTAATATTTCCTGTGAGGGGACCATATCAAACCGTTCAGCATTAGGAACAAGAGTAAAGGTAAAGGCAAAGGTTGGAGAAGAGTTTGTATGGATGACACGGGAGATAAGCCAGGAAAACGGAGTTCATGCCTGCAATGGACCGAGGCTGCATTTCGGGTTAGGCATAGCAGAAAAAGCTGACAGCGTTATTGTCAGATGGCCAAATGGTCTGGTTGAAACCTACAATGATATACCGGCCGATCATTTTTATAAAGCAACAGAAGGTCAAAGCTTTAATCTGGATATGAGGATTGAGAGATAAGATAGCACTGCTATTCGGCGCATAGTCTTTCTCCTTCAAACATCAAAAAATCGTTAATCGATATTCTTAAATCAACAGAGGATTACCTTCGGTGATCCTCAAGAGATATGCTTAACCTCAGGTTCATTTATGTGGCATATTTTCATTCTGATTGCTTATTTGTCCAATATTGTATGCCTTCGCAATATGATATCAAGAGAAATAGCCACAATTATCATAAAGCTAAGGAAGCAGTTTCCTGTAATTACCCTTACTGGTCCAAGACAGAGTGGTAAAACAACTCTCCTTATATCAATTTATTCTGACCTCCCCTATGTTAGTTTGGAAGATATTGATGTGCGAAACGCTGCAATTAATGACCCAAGAGGTTTTTAAAAAGTTTCTCAGATGGTGCAGTTCTGGATGAAGTGCATAGAACCCAGAGCTCTTTTCGGAAATCTGATAATTACAGATTTATTGAAAATCCGGTGGAATCATCCCCCGGGTTTCTGGTAGTAGCGCGTATTCCCTATAGATAACCATCGGGATGAACATGTGACCTCTTCCTTTTAGAGTTGCTTTCCCGTGAGCAGTTTTAACATATTTCCCATCATCTTTTGTTTGCTTACTTTGTCGCTCAATATGCCCAGATACAACATCACAGCATTTCTGGGAGGGATCGTTTTTTTAGTTTTTCCCATCAGTGTCAGCGCTTCCGTTTTACAGGTAGTAACACACAGGCTGCATCCAATGCATCGATAAAGGTCAATAATTGCTTTCTTATTTTCAATATGAATAGCCTCCATCTGACACCTGTTAACACAAATCGTGCAGCCAGTACACAATCCTTCTTCTACTTTTGCATAGAAGTTATGCGCAATTAATTCAGCAGGTTTTTCAAATTTTTTTGCTGAGGTCAGCACGCCACAGCAACACCCGCAGCAAAGGCAGATACAAAATGGTTGAAGTGAATTACCGGGTTGCAGTACCAATCCTTCCCGTTCAGCCCGGTTAATTATTTCCAGACACTCGTCTTTAGTAATGGTTCTGGCCTTCCCCCTGTCCAGATAATTTTTCGCATCAAACATCAAGCAAACTTCGAAATCTTTGGTTTGTTTGCAGGGCTTACCAAGTATTGCTTCCCCTTCCTTGCATACACAATTTGCCACCTGTATGGACTTGCTAGTCTTCCTTACAATTTCCCGCATATTATCGTAGGTGGCGATATTAAATTCAGGCACAATAGCCTTCATATGAGGACTTGTACGTAACTGCGGTAATGAAGACCTGAAAAATTCATCATCAAAGCCCTCATCGAAGTACTGGTGAACCATCTCAACCATTTCCTTGCTTAAGTCACCTACCTGATGTTCAAACATCCCGATGGCAAGCATTGCATTGCTATATTTGAATGGCTCCTTACGAGACCTGTTAATAGCACCTTTCATAAACATATCGTGAAGTATTCTTGCTACCTTTTCGGTCTTATAAGAAATCCCGAATTTTTTATTAAGTCTTTTCCTAATCGTTTCCACGGAAGCATTCCCCAGGCTCAGGCAGAGAGCCACTTTTACCTCAATAGATGTAAAAAGTAATTTAAGAATCCTTAATTCTACTCCTGAATTTGTTTTAGGATACCCAATGGGCAGCTTATCAAGATGTTCCTGTAACTGTCTGTAATATGCAATTTCTGAATCCATTGCTTAATGTTACGAAATAAAGTATAACGGGCAAAACAAAAAAGCCCTCACTGCTTTCGCAATAAAACTACTACTTTGTAGCGGAGAGAGGATTACTCCGCTTCGCTCCGTGATCCTCTAAGGAGTTGCTCAATCAGAGACATGATGGAAATGGTTTAACTGACAGAGGTTTTGTATTGATTTTTTAACGCATATAGAAAATTTTGCTTTTGCCCTGGCAATGGTCCAATTTTGATAATGAACCAAATAGTACGCTGATGTCAAGCTGCTTTAGTCGGTCGCTTTGACCACATTCAGTCGGAAAGATAAACATTCTAATATCTATTTATGGATCATGATACTGACTCCGGCCTCAGGTGGTCAGTATATATCGGCGAGGAGTGGTCATGATAACCGGTTTTTGCATGCTCTTAGCAATTTCGATCTGTCTTCTTTTGAAATCCAAATATGAGTATGATTATATTTTTCAGAAAAGTTAAAAGCTTGCAGATCTATTCTGATTTTCTATTTTTGTAAAATGATTTGCTCTAATTATGTAAATCAAATTGTTTTAATTTTGTAATGTGGTCCGTTCGGAATGTGTAAAATACAATCACAATGAGTTATATTTCAAGAATAGTTGAAGCAGAGATTAAGGCCAAGCTGAATGCTTCTGGAGCAGTTTTGATTCGCGGTCCCAAAGCGTGCGGAAAAACAGAAACAGCTTTGCGATTAGCATCAAGTGTTCTCCGGGTTGACCAGGATGAGCAGGTGCCCTATCTCCTGGATGCCGATCCCAAACGGCTGTTAGAAGGTCAGGTACCTCGTCTGATTGACGAATGGCAGGAACAGCCGAAACTCTGGAACTACATACGGCACGAAATAGATGCCCGTAAAGCAAAGTCACAGTTTATTCTTACCGGTTCCTCCACTCCCGATGATAAAATCCCTATCCATTCCGGGGCAGGAAGATTTACCACAGTAGATATGCGCACGCTTTCATGGCAGGAACTGGGCTATTCCACCGGCCAGGCCAGCATGAAACAGTTATTGTCAGAAAACACAATTGATCTTTCAGACAGATCAGTTGATCTGGAAACCATCGTCGAAAGAATCATCAAAGGTGGCTGGCCAGGCTTACTGACATCCACAACAGATGAGGCCTTACTGCTTAACCGGGCCTACATAGACCTGATATCGGAAAGCGATATGAGTCGTATTTCGAGCATTAAACGTGACCCGGTTAAGGTGAAAAATATTTTCAGGTCTATAGCAAGGAATACGGCAACACTGGTAGCCAAAACTACTATCGTTAAGGATATAAAGGAGAATGACCGCGGTGATATTTCCCGTCCTACCGTTCATGAATATCTCGATGCTCTGGAAAGGTTGATGATCATTGAAAATCAACCGGCATGGAGCACACATATCCGCTCATCTGCATCGCTTAGAAAATCCCCGAAAATACATTTTACGGATGTCTCATTATCTGTAGCTGCATTGGGAGCCGATAAAGAATCGTTACTAAAAGATGTGAAGTTTACAGGTTTTTTGTTCGAATCGCTGGCTACACATGATCTGCGGGTCTACGCTCAGGCAAATGATGCCAGCGTCAGTCACTACTCTGATTCGAGTGGCCTTGAGATCGACTGCATTGTTCAGAAACGCAACGGCGATTGGGCAGCATTTGAAATTAAACTCGGCATGGGTATGAGTAATGAAGCTGCTTCCAATTTGAAAAAATTAACGGCGACCCTCGATATCAAAAACATTGGCCCGCCAAAGTCGCTGAATATCATTGTCGGAACAGGTATAAGTTACACTCGTCCCGATGGCATCAATATAATTTCACTTGCATCTTTGGGAGTTTAATAATTTCTTTTGCATTCATCCCGGCCGACGACTGATTCCCGGATATCCCAGTTGCAGATTGTCGTAAGCCGCACGTCTTTAGATACGGAGAGAGGATTACTCTCCCGACGCTTCGGTCGGGATCGTGATCCTCAGTGGGGGCTCTACAAGTCAAAAGCCTTGCCACCTAAAATCTTGAGGATTGCTCGCTTCGCTCGCGTTCCTCTTAGGGGGCTTAACAAAGAAAAAGCCCTTTATTCGCTTCGCTCCTAAAGTGCTTAATTATTTCCGGCCCTCACTTGAGGATTACTCGCGTTGCTCGTGATCCTCAGTTGGGGGGCATAACAAAGAAAAGCCAGCCATGCTGACGCATGGCATCGGCTTTTTTTGTCTCCAGTCCTGCAGAAAGCAAGCTTTCTTTGGCCTGTCAACAAAAAAGCCAGGCACTCTGTGCCTGGCTTTCCTTTGTAGCGGAGGGAGGATTCGAACCTCCGACCTTTGGGTTATGAGCCCAACGAGCTACCACTGCTCCACCCCGCAATGTGGGTGCAAAGTTAACATATTGATCGCAATTGACAAAACAAATTATAAAAAATTAGTAAGTTTGCCGTAAGAAGAAGACGGAAGACAGAATACAGAAGGCGCAAGACAGAAGGGTGAATCAAGTAATTTAAGTTTTGACTTCTGTCTTCCGTCCTTTCGGCTAATAAAAACACTTATTATCAATTTATCAATAAATAATTAATGTAAAACACTATGCCACGAGTTTTTAAAGCAATTGATATAGAGAACGAGGAAAAAGAAGTAAAACGAGATTACCTCGACCGCCATATGCCCCATGTAATTTGTCCCGATCAGGTAAAAAGAGGTGAAAAATTCCAGGTAAAGGTTATACTCGGAGAAGAATACCCCCATCCCGATGAATATGACCATTCCATAAGCCTCATCCAGTTGTGGAACCGGGAGACCCTCCTTGCCGAAGCCCGCTACACCCCGGGAGTATATGGTAATCTGCCTTCACACGTTGAAGTCGACTTCTATATAGTAGCTCCAGACGTATCAATGAATCTGTCGGCAATGTCGGTATGCTCAAAACACGGACTATGGCAAAGCGAAGATAAACCGGTGAAGGTAATCTGAGGTTTGTTATCTTTGCAGGTCACGCATATCATATATTATGGCTAAAAACGATAAGAAAAAGCGCTCATGGCG
>CALMRD010000239.1 GCA_937871625.1 uncultured Bacteroidales bacterium
CGGCCGGCCCTCTATTGACTATTGCCTTTGTTATTATACCTTTGCACAAATTTTGAAAGATGACAGACACCCATCTCAGCGAACAGGAACAGGTTCGCAGGCAATCACTTGAAGAGATCCGCAAGCTTGGCATAGATCCATATCCGGCTGCAATGTACCCGGTAAACAGCACCGCCGCTGAGATACTGGCCGGTTTCAGTGACACCGAGGAGAGATTCCCGGATGTATGCCTGGCAGGACGTATCATGAGCCGCCGCATCATGGGCAACGCCTCTTTCGCTGAGCTGATGGACTCATCGGGCCGCATCCAGATATATGTCCGCCGTGATGACCTCTGTCCCGGAGAGGATAAGACACTCTATAACACACTCTTCAAGAAACTGCTTGACATAGGTGATATTATAGGTGTCAGGGGATTTGCCTTCAGGACACAGATGGGTGAGATAACCGTTCACGTTAAGGAGCTGACCCTGCTGAGCAAGTCGCTTCGCCCCCTGCCCATTGTCAAGGAGAAGGACGGGGTGATGTATGATGCCGTCACCGACCCTGAGATGCGCTACCGCCAGCGGTATGTCGACCTGATCATCAACCCCGAAGTACGGGAGGTGTTTCGCAGGCGTACGCAGGTAATAAAGTCTATGCGCGAGCTGTTTGACTCACGCGGTTACCTGGAGGTGGAGACCCCGATACTGCAGGCCATTCCCGGCGGTGCCGCAGCCAGACCATTCGTGACACATCACAATGCCCTTGACATACCGCTCTATCTCCGTATCGCCGATGAGCTCTACCTCAAGAAACTGATCGTGGGAGGCTATGACGGCGTCTATGAGTTTGCCAAGGACTTCCGCAACGAGGGTATGGACCGCATGCACAACCCTGAGTTCACCGTGCTTGAGATCTACGTCGCTTACAAGGACTACAACTGGATGATGAAGTTCACCGAGGAGATCATGTCAAAGGTGGCCATGGATCTTCACGGAACAACAAAGGTACCTCTGGGTGACAAGCTCATTGAATATGCCGGACCATACCGGCGGATATCGATGACCGATGCCATTAAGGAGTATGCCGGCATCGACATCACAGGCATGACCGAGGATGACCTCCGCAGCGAATGCGACAGGCTCGGCATCGGCCACTCGCCTTCAATGGGCGCCGGCAAACTCATTGACCTTATCTTCGGAGAGAAGTGCGAACACCAGTTTATCCAGCCCACCTTCATCATCGATTATCCGCAGGAGACCTCTCCGCTTACCAAGAAGCACCGCAGCCGAGAAGGCCTCACTGAAAGATTTGAATTGATGGTCAATGGCAGGGAGGTGGCCAACGCCTATTCTGAGCTCAATGACCCGACAGATCAGCTGGAGAGATTCCAGGAGCAGATGCGCCTCTCGCAGAAGGGCGATGATGAGGCCATGTTCATAGACATGGACTTCGTGCGGGCACTTGAATACGGCATGCCCCCCACCTCCGGGATGGGCATAGGCATCGACAGGCTCACCATGTTCATGACCAACCAGCAATCAATACAGGACGTGCTCTTCTTCCCGCAGATGAGGCCGGAGGGTCAGAAGCCTGTCTGACATTCAGCGGCATGCGCACGGACTTTTAGAATATCTGCCAACTCCGCTGTCAAACAGACAAGCTTCGTTATGACACCCTGAAATGAGATTTTCTTGACTCAGGTCTCAGGATGTTTTACCTTTCAGGTATGAACCAA
>CALMRD010000240.1 GCA_937871625.1 uncultured Bacteroidales bacterium
GGCGGGACAGTTGTTGCTCCGCTAGGGCTCGAACCTAGACTTTCCTGATCCAGAGTCAGGCGTGTTGCCAATTACACCACGGAGCATTGTAATGCGGCTGCAAATATAAAAATTTTTTCCGCGGAATATTGTAATAACGCAGATTTTGCGCAAACAATATGCTCTATGTGTTGCACTCCCGGCTATCTGTTCATCCTGGCCCAGGTGTCCTTCAGTCCTACGGTGCGGTTGAAGACCAGCCTGCCGGGCCGGCTGTCATAATCGACGCAGAAGTAGCCTACCCTCTGGAACTGGAACTTGTCGAGCGGCTTTGCCTCTGCGAGGGAGGGCTCCACCTTGCATCCTGTCAGGATAGTCAACGAATCCGGGTTGAGGAACTCCCTCGGATCAACATCCCTGTGCCCTGAAGGATCTTCATCGCTGAAGAGCCTGTCATAGAGTCTGACCTCAGCATCGAGGGCGTGTGCCGCCGATACCCAGTGCAGAGTACCCTTTACCTTGCGTCCGGCCTGCGGTCCGCCGCTGCGCGTCTCCGGGTCATAGGTGCAGTGCACCTCGGTGACCTCACCGGCGTCATCCTTCTTCAGACCGGTGCATTTTATGATATAGGCCCCCTTGAGTCTCACCTCCTGACCCGGCGCAAGACGGAAGAACTTGTTCGGGGGATTCTCCATGAAATCATCCCGCTCAATGAAGAGCTCCCTGCTGAAGGGTACCAGGCGCCGTCCGTGGCCCTCATCCTCGGGATTGTTTTCTATCTCCATCTCCTCGGTAATATTGCCGGAATAGTTGGTGATGATCACCTTCAGGGGCTTGAGAACACCGAAGACTCTCGGGGCACGCCTGTTCAGATCCTCCCGTATGGCATATTCAAGCAGGGAAACATCATTGATGGCCTCCACCTTGGTATAGCCTATCAGGTCAACAAAACGCCTGACCGACTCCGGGGTATAACCCCTGCGGCGCAGACCGCACAGCGTAGGCATACGGGGGTCATCCCATCCCCTTACGACTTTGTCTTTCACCAGCTCAAGCAGCTTGCGCTTGCTCATGACAGTGTAGGTGAGGTTGAGGCGGTTGAATTCTATCTGTCGCGGACGGTAGTCATCTGTCCTGAGCTGATCGATGAACCAGTCGTAGAGAGGCCTGTGCACCTCGAATTCAAGGGTACAGAGAGAGTGGGTGATCCCTTCAAAGTAATCGCACTGCCCATGGGCGAAGTCGTACATGGGATAGACCTTCCACTTGCTGCCGGTACGGTGATGCGGAGTCTTCAGGATGCGGTATATTATCGGATCACGCATGTGCATGTTGGGGGAGGCCATGTCAATCTTTGCCCTGAGCACGCGGCTGCCCTCCTCAAACTCTCCCTCGTTCATGCGGTAGAAGAGATCGAGGTTCTCCTCCGTGCTGCGGTCACGGAACGGACTGGCAATGCCGGGTTGTGTTGTGGTGCCCTTCTGACCGGCGATGGTATCGGCACCCTGGTCATCGACGTAAGCCAGACCGCGTCTGATAAGCGACACTGCAAAGTCCCACAGTTTTCCGAAGTAGTCAGAAGCATAGAACTCGCGGTCTTCCCAGGTGAAGCCGAGCCACTGAATATCCTCTTTTATCGAATCAACATATTCAACCTCTTCCTTTGTGGGATTGGTGTCATCAAACCTGAGATTGCAGATGCCGCCATACTGCTCAGCCATGCCGAAGTCGAGACAGATGGCCTTGGCATGTCCGATATGCAGGTAACCGTTAGGCTCGGGCGGGAAGCGGGTGTGCACACGACCGTCGTTTTTGCCCTCGCTCAGGTCCTTTTCAATCGCTTGTTCAATAAAGTGTTGTGATTCAGGTTTTAATATTGATTCAGATTCTTTCATGTGATTTTTTCAATTGAGAGTACAAAAATAGGAGTATTTGAGATAACTCCTGCACCGGAGGCAGATGAACGGGGGGCAGAACCGGAGGAGAGGGCTACCTCTGCAGTTCCACGCTCACCCTGCCTATCCTGCCGCCCATGACAGGATTGAGCTTTGACACCTTTACGGTAGCCCTGATGATCCCGGCCAACTCCCTGTAAAGAGCATCAAGAATTCTTGTGGCAATGTGTTCCAGGAGGTTTGAGGTGGTTTCCATCTCCTTCTTCACCACGAGATATGCCGCCTGATAGTTGAGGGTGTCACTGAGTGCATCGCTCTTTCCTGCCCTGTCTGTGTCAGTCTCAATTGTCACATCAACCAGGAAATGGTTACCAACTATCTGCTCCTCGCGATAGTGCCCGTGGAAGGCATAAAACTCCATGTCTTCAATCCTGATAAGCCCCATAATTCTTTTATTGCATTGTTAAACGACAGTTATACAGCCATATAGGTCAAAATTACCAACAGCATTAAAAATATTTATAAAATAATTAGGTTTATAACATAAACTAGTTTATATTTGTCCCATGAATTTGTTTCAACGTTTAATGTAAAAGTAACAAAAGCCATGGAAAATGAAGAAAAAATGATGACCGGGGAGGAGAGCCTGAGTGTCATCACTGAGATGATCTACAAGACCAGGGTCTCCATCACGCAGAGCAGTTTTCACCTGCTGTTCTGGGGCTGGCTGATATTTGCCTGCAGTCTTTCGGAGTTTCTTATATGGAAGCTCACCAACTGGACCAATGCCTGGTATGTCTGGCTTTTTGTCATCCCGGGTGTATTTGTATCGCTGATATACGGGTTTGTCAAGGGAAAGAGAGAGAGGGTATTCACATACGGGACTTCAATCCATGTCTTTACATGGTTATCGTTTCTGGTCTCTTCGGTAATATTCTTTATCGTATTCCCCATGGAGTCAGAAAGCGTAAGCAAATATATGCTGCTGATAGCTGCGATGCCGCTGTTCATCTCCGGGGTTGTACTACGTTTCAGGCCCCTCATGTGGGGTGCCGGAGCCTTCTGGGTACTGGCGCTGATGGCGCATTTCGGAGGAGAGACCGTCTCGGGGCTGGCGATGCCGGTGGCAATGGTGGTAGGGTATCTTATTCCCGGTTATTTACTCAGAAAAAGGGGCAGCCATGACACCTTTCAGGGAGCTTGATCCGTTGCTGCATTCGCAGCTCAGGCTGGCGATAATGTCGGTGCTGATCAGCGTCGACAGCGCCGGCTTCAGTTACCTGCGTGAGAAGACCGAAGCGACAGCGGGTAATCTCAGTGTTCAGATAGGGAAGCTGAAGGATGCGGGCTACATATCGGTGAGCAAGAGTTTCGGGGAGAGTTATCCCCAGACTATGTGCAGCATCACCGATCTTGGACGGAAGAAATTTGCGGAGTATGTGACGGCGCTGGGGGATTATCTGAAGATATGAAGTCTCCCTCCTCCGCTAAGGCTTCGGACTGCGTCCTACGTAGCGGACTTCGTCCGTCGGAGTCGGAGGGCAGGGAAGGTCTAAGGTCTGAAGGTCACAAGTCTGAAGGTCTGTTGCTATGCAGCGTCGTGCGGTCGTGCAGTCGTGCAGTCGTGCGGGCCTCTACTGCCTTGATGTAAATCCGAGGCCTGCTCCGGGGCCTATTGTCCAGCAGGGTGGTGAGTAAACAGGCCCTCCCTTTACCGGGCACTGGGTGGCATCAAAGGAGGGGTCGAGGTCAAAGAAGTCAAAGCCTCCCACACCGGCAGCAAAATGAACCGCACATGCCAGTGCCAGGTTTGTCTCAACCATGCAGCCGATCATGAGTTTCAGATTGGCGCTTCGTGCCACGGCGGCAATATCCAGCGACTCTATTATGCACGATTTCATCAGCTTGATGTTAATGGCATCAGCGCAGCCCGTGCGTACAATATTTATGGCATCAGCACGGGTGAACACCGATTCGTCGGCGCCAACCAGGATCTCGGTGTTGTCGCGCACATATTTCATGCCGGCAAGGTCAGATTTCAGAACCGGTTGCTCAAACATTACCGGATAGATGTCGTGTTTCACCACCTCATTGATGAAGCGCAGTGCTGTTTTTGGGTTATAGCCCTGGTTTGCATCAATCAGCAGACCGCATTCAGGGGCACCCTCCTTTATTGCAAGTACCCTGTCAATATCCTCCGTCAGGTTAACCCCCACTTTTGTCTTAATGATTCTGAAACCCTCGGATGCAAGCTTGACAGCCTGTCTCTTTGCCTCGTCAGCTGGCACTATGGCTATCGTATAGTCAGTCTCTATTTTCGTTTCAGTACCTCCCAGGAAACGGTAAAAGGGAATCCCCAGCGTCTTTGTGTAAGCATCCAGAAGGGCCATCTCGATGGCGCACCTGGCGGCTGACTGGGCCCAGAAGGCACTCTTCAGGGTGTAGGCAATTGACCTGTAGTTATCTATGTGCTGACCTACAATGAACTCACGGCAGCTGTTCAGGGTGCCAAGGATGGTTTGCTGGTTCTCCCCGTTGATGGTCATTATGGGGGCCGCCTCCCCGTAACCTTCAATACCGTTCTCAAGAACAATTGTCACAAAGGCGTTGTCAAGATGTGTCATCACGCCAAGGGCGATAGGAAAGGGTTCCATCTCATAGGTGAGGGGATCAGCGAACATCTTAGTGATCTTAAGGCCCTTCATGCCCTGTTGTCTTTCTGAGTTGCTCTCCCCGTCCGGAAGCATGCTGCTGCCCAGCAGGGTTGCCGACGCAAGGCCGCCAGCGGTCAATCCGCTCTTTTTGATAAAAGCTCTCCTGGTACTCATTGCTAAACTGATTTGATCTGCGTGCTTAAATTTACTCTTTTCCGCGTATCGATCAGTCCCGGGAGGCTTTTACTTTATCCGTTTGTGTTATGGAAGCATGTTATCCATTGCCCCGAGCACGAATACCAGGGGTGCATTCCAGTTGATGGCGATCTCATTGGTGGAGTAGCTGCACTCACTGTCGGTATATGACCTGGCAGGGAATGCAGATCGCTGTACAGGTGGCTGACAGTCGTTCATAACCACCGTGTTGGGTCCGCCCGCCAGGAAGCCCGGCACCGGTTCAGGCACTCCGTCGGCACCCGAAGGGCGGTGATGTATATTCATCGGGGAGAGTGTTCCGAACCCGGTGACGAAACAGTATCCTGTCGGGTTGGTGCCAAGCAGCCAGTTAACGTCAGCCTGGAGGGAAGGCATGTATTTGGTATTGTTCGTCAGCCTCATTGCGATTATCTTGATGAGGGCCTGGTTTGCAACATCGGAGTTGCTGCCCCAGGCAAACCGGTCGAGGCTGATATGGTAGGGAGAGGATGCCGACTTTTCAACCAGCTCGTTGGCGTACTCAATGATGAGGCTTTTGGATGCCTCCCGGAGCTCTGTGAACGCAGCACTTTCCGACAGTGCCAGGGATATGAGTCCCAATGTGGCCGACTGGTTCCAGGAGGGATCTACAGCCTTTATGCCTTTAAGGAATCCGGCTTCGGGGGCAGTTTCCTTTGCCAGTGCGCGTTCAGCCCGGGCCCAGAAGAGCTCATCATAGAGGTTGTTGTCACCGTAGGCGCCCGTGGAGATATCTGCCGGCTGCATATATATCATTGCAGGATGGGCCTCTGCCCAGCTCATGGCTCTGTCCGATGCCTCCAGGCAGGTGATCGCCAGATTGCGAAGCTCTTCTGACGGATCATCAGCAAAGACGCGGTATGCCATCGCCGTGACGGCAGCGAAATCGAGTGCGGCAGCTGTGCTCTTCTGAACCACATAGCGGGTCTCTGTAGCCTCATGGGGCATGACGAAGCCGCTGAAGGCCTTTGTTGTAAGCTTGTGATAGACTCCCCCGTCATACGGGTCCTGCATGGTGAGATACCACCTGAGATTGTAGAGCAGTTCATCGACCAGGTCGGCTATGTCATTGCCGCTTTCGGGAATGTTGAGGTCGAGGGTACGGCAGTAATCCGGGTAGAGCTGGTAGAAGAGCAGCAGGGTCCAGTTGGTGATGCTGCTGTTAACGACGTACTTGTTGTAGTCGCCGGCATCATACCATCCGCCGGGACTGGAGATGACCGTGCCGGCCGGCCGTTCTGCCGAGGCGGCGGACGGGTGAACAATGACCACAGTATCGGGATGGCCAGCGGGACGGGCCCATTTAGCACCATATCCTTCGGTGATCTCCTGTCCTGAGCGGTTAAGGTAGAACGATTTAACCGATGCTCTGGTGATCTCCCTGTAGACATCATCACCGATGCTGAAGGGTGCAGAACAGCGCTCCGTACCCTCCAGGCAGAGCCTGTATGTTCCCGGCCGCGTCAGCTCCGAAAAGTCGGCCGCACGTACGGTATCGCCTGAGAGCTCCCAATAGCGGGCTTCGCCGGCAGTGGCTGCGAAGACTTTCCTGCCGCTCACGGCATCGATGATCTCAAAGGCGGCAGCCTCATCTCTTATGAGAGCCACCTTTGGTGCTTCGGGCAGGTATCCTGCCTGGTTCACCAACAGTGATTCGGTGTCGGCCGGCGATGCAATCCTGGCTTTCTGCATGGATAGGTTGCCGCAGCCTGATGCTGCAAGGAGCATCAGGAGCGCAATGATGAGGATAGTCAGTGCGTTTTTCATTTTAATAAAAATAATTTTCCTGTTATTCGAATGAAATTTGTATTCAGGTTGACATTCAAATCCTTATGAGTACCAAAGCACCATCGGGTTAAACATGATTACAATGTCACTCTGACATGGTGTTCAGTCCCTTCCGGGAAGAGGGGCAGCAGGGATGAGCCATGCTTCCTGCCGTCAACTGTTATCTCCCAGGCACCCTTCATCCTGTGTTCCGGGTTCAGCACCTCGATGTTGTATATGGCTCCGCGGAATTTGCGCCTGACAGTGAAGCCGTCCCAATCGGCCGGTACGCACGGGTCGATGGTCAGACCGTCATAGTCGGGCCGTATGCCCAGGATATAGTTTGTGACCGCGTAGAGGCACCATGCTGCAGTGCCTGTCAGCCAGCTGTTCTTTGCCTCACCGGGAAGAGAGGCATCCTTGCCCGCAATCATCTGTGAGTAGACATAGGGCTCCGTCCTGTGGAGGTCACTTATCTCCTCGAGGTATGAAGGTGTAATCCTGCTGTAATAGTCGAAGGCCCTGTTGCCGTTGCCTGTAAGGGTCTCAGAGATGATAATCCATGGATTGTTGTGGCAGAAGATGCCGGCATTCTCCTTGTACCCCTCGGGATAGCTGGATATCTCCCCAAGCTGAAGGTAATATTTCGTGAAAGCCGGGTTGTTAAGTACTATGCCGTACTTGCATGCGAGGTGGCGGTTGACGGAGGCCAGAGCCTTCAGCGCCCTGCCGTCGTCAAGCCCGATACCTGCCATGATGCACATGCCCTGTGTCTCTATGAAGATCTTTCCCTCGTCGTTCTCCTTGCTGCCAACCTTGTTGCCGTAGAAGTCATAGGCCCGCAGGAACCATTCGCCGTCCCACCCGTGTGCGTCAATGGCTTCAGACATGCTCCTGATATGCTGCTCTGCTTCTTCTGCCAGACTGTCTTCGCCTCTTCTCCGCGCAATGGCGACGAAGTCGTTTCCATAAAGCACAAACATGGCGGCTATGAAGAGCGACTCTGCCTTCCCCCCCTTCTGGTTTTCGGTGGTCTGGAAGCTCTCATCGGGATTGGTGGAGAAGCAGTTCAGGTTCAGGCAGTCGTTCCAGTCGGCCCGTCCTATCAGCGGCAGGCGGTGAGGTCCCAGGTGGTTCACGACATGCCGGAACGACCGGTTCAGGTGCTCGAAGAGGCTGGCGGCGTTGGCGGGGTCGTTGTTGAAGGGCACCGTCTCATCGAGTATTGACCAGTCGCCTGTCTCCTTAATGTATGTTGCCACACCGAATATAAGCCAGAGAGGATCATCGTTGAAGTTGCCGCCTATCTCGGCGTTGCCTCTCTTTGTCAGTGGCTGGTACTGATGGTATGCGCTCCCGTCATCGAACTGGGTGGAGGCTATGTCAATGATCCTCTCCCTGGCCAGCTGCGGTGTCATGTGGACATAGCCCGCCAGATCCTGGTTGGAGTCGCGGAAGCCCATTCCGCGGCCTATGCCCGACTCAAAATAAGAGGCACTGCGTGACATGTTGTAGGTGACCATGCACTGGTAGGGGTTCCAGATGTTGACCATGCGCGAAAGGCGCGGGTCAGGGTGGTCAAGCGAGACCACCGAAAGCTGCCGGTCCCAATAATCTGCCAGTTCCCTGAAGGCGGCGTCAACTTTCTCTGAGGTGTCATACCTGCCTATCATAGCCTTTGCCCTGGTTTTGTTGATCACCTTTGGAGCAATAAACTTTTCATTATCAGGATTCTCTGCGTAGCCTAACAGAAACACAAGCTCCTTTTTCTCCCCGGGTTCGAGGTCAATCTCAAGGCAGTGAGAGGCCACCGGTGACCAGCCGTGTGCGACGCTGTTGCGTGGCTTGCCTGCAAAAACAGTATCGGGACGGTCGAATCCGTTATAGATTCCCAGGAAGCTCTCCCTGTCAGTGTCGAAACCGGCAACGGGTGCATTGACAGAGTAGAAGGCATAGTGATTGCGTCGTTCCCGGTATTCGGTCTTGTGATAGATCACTCCATCCTCAACCTCCACCTCGCCTATGGAGAGGTTGCGCTGGAAGTTGGTCTGGTCGTCGTGCGCGTTCCAGAGGCACCACTCGAGGAATGAGAAGAGGCGTATCCGTTTGATCCGCTTACCGTTGTTCATGAGGGTGACCCGTTGTACTTCGCAGGTGTCATCCACCGGCACGAAAAAGAGCAGATCGGCCCGCAGCCCGTCCTTCTCCGCACCGATGGCAGTGTAACCCATGCCGTGGCGGCATGAGTAGTCTTCAATATCAGCCTTCACCGGCTTCCATCCTGGCGACCACACGCTGCCGTTATCATTGATATAGAAGTATTTGCCGCCGTCATCCAGCGGCACATTGTTGTACCTGTAGCGTGTCAGCCTGCGGAGACGGGCATCACGGTAGAAACTGTAACCGCCGGCAGTGTTTGAGATTATTGAGAAGAAATCTCTGTTGCCGAGATAATTAATCCACGGGTAGGGTGTCTTGAAGCTTGTAATTACATATTCCCTGCTGTTGTCATCAAAATGGCCGAATCTCATGTCAGGATTAGTCTTTTAGTTTATTCCACCAGGTAAATTTCAGAATAACGGTAGTGACTACCATGACTGCTGTTGCCACGTAGAACTGGGTCCACTCACGAAGGACCAGGAAGACCGGGAAGGCCATCAGCGAAATCTGCCACACGATTCCCACGACGATGTTGAACATGTCTCTCCAGAAGTCGCGGTTTGCCCTGAAGGAAGGCTCTTCAGCAAGGACCATTCTTTCGACGGGTTTCCAGAAGCCCCATGGCTTCACCTGCCTGTAGAACTTCTTAAGTGTCTCGTCGTCTTCCTTTTTTGTCAGCAGTGATCCGAGCACGCTGCCGATGAGGGAGATCAGGAAGATAACCGGGAAGGCATTCATGCTGAAGTTCTCCGTCAGCGGCCAGTTCTGGAGTATCTCAAGGTTGAGCATCGGCAGGAACAGTGCTGCGAGCACCCCGGAGAGCATGCCCCAGAAGTATCCGTATCCGTTAAAGCGCCACCAGTACCATTTAAGAAAGTTGGGGGCGGTATATCCTCCCCATAGGGCTGCGGTGATCCATAGCACCACGTCATTTATTGATGTCACCAGGAAGCCCACTATGATGCCGATCACCACTATCAGCAGTGATGCGGCATAGCTCATCCTCACGTATGTCTTTTCACTGGCATTGGAGTTGATGTATTTCTTGTAGATGTCGTTGACCAGGTAGGCCGGTGCCGCGTTCACCGTGGCTGCGAAGTTGCTCATGAAGGCTGCAATGAGTCCTGCCAGCAGGAACCCCAGCAGCCCGACAGGCACGTATGTGGCCAGCACCTCCGGCAGGATGCTCTCGAAGTCCGGCTCAGTGAGTGAGCCCGTATATAGCTTGTCGAAGTTCACCAGTGCGAGTATCGTCAGTCCGGCTACCATGAAATAGCGGGTGGGGTTGAGCACCACGCTGACCAGGGAGCTCATCTTGGATGCCTCCTTGGGATTTTTGGTGGCCAGGATGCGTTGCATGTCATAATTGGGGGCTGGGCCGGCGGCCGAGACGAGTATGCCCTTGAAGAGCATCATGACAAAGAAGAGGCCGAAGAGCTCATACCCGTCGGTCTTTATCCAGTCGTTGAACGTATGAAGCTTGGGCGATGCCGCTGAAGATATGGCATGCCAGTCGAGTCCCGTGGTCCGCCCGAACCAGAGGCTCTTCCATCCTTCGGGTATCACCGCACTGAGTGCATCAGGAGCGATCTGGTTGATGGCGATGATACCCACGGCGATGGAGGCGATGGTGAGAATCCCGTATTGTATCACCTCGGTTATGACCACGCTGAACATCCCTCCCTTGACCACGTAAAATGTTGTAATGGCCATCAGGATCAGGGCGTAGAGGTTAACGTTGATCTGTGGGTGAGCCAGGATATACTCCGGATTGGAAACAATGGGCGGCAGGAAGGCGGCGACGAACTTGCCGATGCCCTTGAAGCCGTAGGAGAGGAACCCGATGACGCTGACGATGGCAAAGATAACCACAATGATGTGCGAGAGGTTTGAAGCGCGGCCGTCACCGAAGCGGGTCTTTATCCATTCGGCCCCGGTCATGACGTTGGAGCGTCTCAGCCACGAGGAGAGGTAGACCATCAGGAAGACCTGGTTGAAGACAGGCCAGAGCCAGGGTATCCAGAGGCTCTTGAGCCCGTAGACCGAAAGCCAGTAGACCAGCAGCATGGTGCCGGCTATGTCAAACATCCCGGAGGCGTTGGAGACGCCCAGGAAATACCACGGCAGGCTGTTACCGCCGAGGAAGTATGACTGTATGTTTTTTGAAGCTCTCTTGGAGACCCAGTTTCCTATGAATATGGTAGTCACCAGGTACAGAACGACTATGCCAAGGTCAACGATGTGTAGATTCATGGGTTTGCAGATTGATTATAGAGTTCAGATAATGAATGAGATACGACCCTTTCTGGTTTTTTCGTATACTTCACGGCTGAAAAGGTAGTATTGTGCGGGCTTATGTGCAACACCCTGCTGCTTCTTTTTCAGCGGTATGACATAATGCATCTGCGCCACTTTCTTCCTGAAGTTACGCTTGTCGAATGATGTTCCCAGCAGTGCCTCATATAGCTTCTGGAGCTGTGAAAGAGTGAAATAGTCGGGCAGAAGCTCGAAGGCAATGGGTTCAACCTTCACCTTTCTCTGAAGGGCCTGCAGAGCCTCATAAAAGAGAAACTTATGGTCAAAGGCCATCTCCATCTCGCTGACCGTTGTTACCGGAAACCACGATACGTTCCTGTCTTTAAGCCTGAGTGTCACCTTTGTGTTGTCTATCAGGGCCAGGTAGCCCACAGTAACAACGCGGTCGGCAAATCCCTTGTTGATATGTTCGAACCATACCTTGTCCTTGGGTGCGGAGACCCGGTCGAGCTGTCCGTATGCACCAAACTGTTCAAGAAAGATGTTATCGAGACCGGTCAGCCCTTTAAGTATGCGGCTGGCCGCACTGTCCAGATCCTCATCCTCGAAGATATGATATCCTGCAAGAGTATGGTCGCTGATGAGTATTTCCCCGTTTTTCTCATCTTTCAGCTCTCTTTCGACCAGCAGCACATTCAGCTTTTCGAAGTCAAATCCGAACACTACACAGTCGACTGAGATGTTTGGAACAATCTTATGGGATATCATTTTATTATACCTCGTAAGTGATAAAATGACTTAGTGTACAATGTAGGCTTTCAAAGATATTGTAAATAAATGTCAGAATCAACAGGGGAAGCAAAAAAGGCAGCGGAAATTTAAAGCCACCCTGGTAGTTAAATGATACATTATTATATATATGACTCCACCTGCCCGGAGATATGCATATGCAGCTCCCGTGCAGGGGATATGTTAAGACAGGTTATTTATACACAATGTGTAATATGTACACGAACCTTGTTAGATTTTGCCATAAATGACACAGGAATAATCAAATTATTATAACAAAGAGACAAAAAAGTATCAGTATTACGCTAATAAGAAGGGTTAACTTTAAAAACCTAAAACTGTACAGCTATGCAAAACAAACTCTTAAGACTAACATTTCTTGTTTGTCTGGCAGCAGTCATTTCATCATCAGCTCTTTTCGGACAGCAGAGCACTGTAACCGGGAGGGTGCTGGATGAGACCAATGCAGCCTTGCCCGGAGCCTCGGTAGTGGTGAAGGGGACGACAATAGGAACTGCCACTGATCTGAACGGAAATTTCTCCTTTCAGGTGCCTGCGGATGCCACCACGCTTGTTGTCTCATTCATTGGGATGGACACACAGGAGGTACCTGTTACATCTGGACCCATGACAATTGTTATGAGCATGTCAGCCGAAGAGGTTGATGCTGTCGTTGTTGTTGGTTATGGTACAGCACGCAAGAGCGAGCTGACAGGTGCATCGGTGTCTGTGACAGGGGAGCAGCTTGCCGCTGCCATGACTGCCAACCTTGACCAGGCATTACAGGGTCGTGCTGCCGGTGTGACCGCAGTATATACCTCGGGGCAGCCGGGTGGTGCGATGTCTATACGTATCCGCGGTCAGGGTACTGTGAGGGCGGATGCTGCTGAGCCGCTCTATGTGATTGACGGCGTACCGGTTCAGAATATAAGCCAGAGCGGCCATGACGTAGGCCTTGGTGACCGGCTGGGGAACGGTTCGGTTCAGACATTCTCCGGACTGGCGGGTATAAACCCGGCTGACATTGTATCGATGGAGATACTTAAAGATGCCTCAGCTACAGCCATTTATGGATCACGAGGTGCAAACGGCGTTGTCCTTATAACCACTAAGACAGGTAAGGCAGGCGACGCAAAATTCACCTATGACGGATATTACGGCCTTCAGCAGCAGGTAGCACGTGTTGATGTCATGAACCTGCGGGAGTTTGCGGAATACAGTAACGACTGGGCGGCTGAAACCAATGGACGTGATCCCAGGGTGGAGTTTGGAGACCCATCGATCCTGGGTGAAGGAACTGACTGGCAGAATGAACTTTTCAGGATAGCCCCGATGATGAACCATCAGCTAAGCGCTTCCGGCGGCACCGAGAAGATAAAATATTACGTGTCAGGAGGCTACTTTTCACAGGACGGGACCCAGTTAGGCACTGATTTCAACCGCTACTCAGCGCGCGTCAACCTCGATGCTGATCTGAAGAGATGGCTGAAGCTGGGTTCAAGGATCATGTATTCAACGACAAATGAAAACCTGACCCTCAATAACAGCACTGAAGGCGTCATCAGTGTCGCCATGCGTACGACACCCGATGTACCCGTCAAAAATCCGGACGGATCATGGGCCGGCTTGCTTCGCGAGGGCGCCCCCAGCATAATTAACCCGATAGCAAAGGCACTTGATGAAACGAATATCCTGAAGAAGAATATCCTTAATGCCAACTTCTCCGTTGATATTATCTTTTTTCAAGGCCTTACACTTCGTACGGAGCTTGGAGGTGAAATGTCAGGATCAGACGCCTATCACTTTACACCTACATACCAGTACGGCAGCCTGGTCAACAGCACAAACACATCGAGGTGGCAGAAAAACCAGAATTTCTTCTGGCAGATCAAGAATTACCTGACCTTTAACAGACAGATGGGTAATCATAACGTTACTGCAATGCTGGGGCAGGAGGCTTCGGAATGGAGTTACGAGTATCTTAGTGGCACAGCCAATGGATTAAGCAGCAATGATATAAAACATCCCGGCCTGGGCGATCCCACAAGCATGGCCATCAACTCGGGATTTGGATCTGGAGCTATCGCCTCATTCTTTGCCCGTGCCAATTATTCGTATGGTGACAGGTATTACCTGAATTATACCTTCCGCTATGACGCCTCATCAAACTTCGGTCCTGAAAACCGATGGGCACCGTTCCATGCAGTGTCAGGTTCCTGGAGAATTTCTCAGGAGAACTTCTGGGAAGGTATGCGGAATGTGGTAAATGACTTTAAGATACGTGCAGGCTGGGGACAGACGGGAAACCAGAACATAGGAGGTTATCGATGGGGAGCATCGATATACAAGATGCCTTCAAACCTCGGTATGGGTTTCCGCCAGACAAATATTGCCAATCCTTATATCGGATGGGAGGCACAGGAACAGGTTAACGTCGGACTTGACCTTGGTTTTATACAGAACAGGGTAAATATCGTTCTGGATATGTATATAAAAAAATCCACAGACATGCTGATGGATATGCAGCTTCCTTCATATATGGGCACGAGCGGGAATGTGTCAATCAGGCTTAACCCGCCGATGGGTAACTTCGGTGCTATAGAGAACCGCGGCCTGGAATTCTCCCTTAACACCCGGCCTGTTGTGGGCAAATTCACCTGGGAGAATGACCTGCAACTGACTTTCAACAGGAACAAGCTGCTTGATCTTACCACGACCATGACAAGTTTAGGGGGCTATGGTCAGTGGACTGATCTCGTCAGTCTCACTGTGGTAGGAGAGCCGCTCTATAATTTCTACGGTTACAAGGTAGCAGGCATATACCAGGATAAGGATGATATTCTTACCAGTCCGCCACAGGAAGCTTTCCCTGATGACGGTAATTTCACACGTTATACCGTCTGGCCGGGAGACCTGAAGTTTGCTGATCTCTCGGGGCCTGACGGCGAACCTGACGGAGTCATCAACGAACTTGACCGTACAAGCCTCGGCTCACCACTGCCCAAGTTTACCTTTGGATTTAATAACATCTTTACCTACAGGAACTTTGAGCTGACAGTATATCTGAACGGTTCCTATGGGAACAAGATATTGAATTATGTCGGAAGATCACTTATTCAGATGAGCAGTGCATGGACCAATCAGCTTCAGGTTGCAGTAGACAGGACAAAGCTGGAGCCGATAGACCCGAACAAAGTATACCCGTTTGTCAATGCATATGGAGCAACCATCAACGACTGGTATAATGACATTGACAATGTCCGTGTAGCAAACCCGGGCTCAGATATCCCCCGTGCAATGGCCAGCGACCCGAATGATAACGCCCGCATATCTGACAGATATATTGAGGACGGATCATATCTGAGGGTCAAGAACATCACTCTCGGATATAATCTGCCGGAAAGCATCATCAGAAAAATCGGTGTCCGGAACATGAAAGTATACGTAAACCTGCAGAACATGTGGACGCTTACGAAATATACCGGACTGGACCCCGAAATTGGTGCAAGCCAGACCAACGACTTTGTCTTTGGACTTGACAACGGCCGTTATCCTGCAGCCCGTGCCTACACATTTGGCTTGAACTTTTCATTTTAACAATTGAAAATCAATGAATATGAAATATATATTGAATTTCAAAAAGATACTGGTACTCACTGCAATCGTGATGCTTGCGGGTGCCTGCGAGGATTTCCTGGACCGCCCTACGGAAGACTCATATACTATTGATAGTTTCTACAAGACTGACGAGCAATGCTTCCAGGCGGCCAACGTGCTTTACAACGCACCATGGTATGACTTCCAGCGAGGCTGGGGCGATATAGGCGATGTCATGGCCGGGAACATCTATAAGAGTAGTAACGAGAACCCTTATGCGTCATTCAGCCTGACCGGCACAGATGAAAACCTGGCCAATGCCTCCAACTCACTTTGGCTTGTAAACGGCCACTGCAATGCCGTTATTGAGAACATAGCAACAAAGGCCGGGCCCGATGTGAGCCAGGAGACAAAAAATACTGTCACCGGTGAAGCAATGGTATGGAAGTCCCTGGCATACTTCTACCTTGTCCGCTGCTGGGGCGCCGTACCTATAATACATAGCAACAGTGAAATTATAGGTGCCGGAACCGCAACAACACTTTACAAGAACAGGGTTGAGGATATATATGAGTATATTATCCGCACTCTTAACAAAGCGATAACCCTTCTCCCGGAATCGAATGCGCCCGGACGGCTGGACAGGTACTCGGCTTATGCCCTTCTCTCAAAGGTATACCTGACACGTTCCGGGTACGATCAGTCAGGCTCACGTATTCAGGCTGACCTGGACAAGGCGAAGGAATATGCGGCCATGGTGATCAATGAGAGCGGCAGGACACTGGAACCTGTTTACAGTAACCTGTTCCGTATCTCGACGGGGAACCGTAATCGTGAATGCCTCATATCGTGGCAGTGGGTCGCTTCAGACCAGTGGTGTTCACAGAACTCTCTTCAGTCTGACCTGGCATTGAATAACTTCACCGGGATGGCTGATTCTTGGGGTACATGGACAGGGCCGACCCTTGACCTTGAGTGGGCTTTTGGAGATGACGCCAAAAGTAAAACAAGAAATGACATCGACGCCAGGCGGAAGGCAACCATGATGATGTTTGGTGATTATTATCCCTACTTCTGGAGGGATATGGGAGGATTTACCGCTACCTGGGATGACGAGAACAATGTAGCGGGAGCGACCTTTGGTATCGGTACCGGTGCCAACTGTGTGAAGCACATCGTTGGTAATACTGAGGACCACAAGGCCGAGTACGGTTCAGCTTCCCAGAGGATGGCCACCAGCCTCTCAACTCATCTTTTGCGCCTTGCGGAAGTATACCTCATCTATGCCGAAGCTGTCCTTGGAAATCAAGCTTCAACAAGCGATGCCGAGGCTCTCAGGCTATACAATCTCGTTCACCAGAGGTCTGTGCCCAACGCAGATGATGAGACCTCCCTTACCTTTGACAAGATCTTCAGGGAAAGAAGACTTGAGCTGGCCTGCGAAGGCGAATTCTGGTATGACCTGGTACGGCTTCATTACTACAACCCTGACCTTGCCAAGCAGATCATAAACCAGCAGGAACGCGGCTCTTACGGTAATCTGAGAGCCTATTACCTTGGCGAGGTGGACGAGTCGTCGGTTGAACTCTACTCCTTCAAGGTGAATGTCACTGATGACAGCAAGTTCCTGCTTCCCTTCCCCAGCAACGACATCAACATGAACCCGCGTCTTCTGGAGGAGCCCGTACCTTTCGACTTTAATACGATTGATTATTAATGCGGCAACCTTAAAGAACAGAAAAGATGAAAAACAAGTTAAAAATTACTTCAAAGGTGCTTGTGGCAGCATGGTTTACGGCAGCACTCTTCGCCGGCCTGCTGTTTCAGGCATGCGAGGGTGATGAATCTGAGATGGTCAAGCCGGAGATATCGTATATCCGCGTAACGGATGCCGCATCGTCAGATTCTCTTGTTACACACGCCTTCATGGGAAGCACAATAGCAATCATGGGAAATAACCTGAAGAATGTTGACGAGATCTGGTTCAACGACCAGAAAGCTTTTGTCAACTTTGCCTTTATAACAAATACATCCATTATTGTATCCATCCCCAATGAGATCCCTGATGAGGTGACAAACATGATGCTATTAATAAACAGCAACAAGGTTGACACACTCAAATATCCTTTTGGTGTTGATGTTCCTGCTCCGCTGGTAAGCAGCATGCTATGCGAATATGTGGCTGACGGCGGAACTGCAGTCATACTTGGGAACTTCTTTATTGATGATCCCAGCTCACCACTGAAGGTCTTCTTCCCGGGAAACCTCGAAGGAACAGTAGAAAGCGTGGCAATAAACGAAGTACATGTGACCGTGCCAGCCGGTGCCGGAGTGGGACCTATATCCGTGAAGTCTATCTACGGTAATACCCGTTCGGCATTCTGGTTCCGTGATGACAGAAACATCGTACTGAACTTTGATGACCTGACCGCTGCCGGCGGATGGCGATCAGGAGTGATCGGCAATTCAAACCCTGCTGGCGTAGATGGGAACTACGTCAGATTCCAGGGTTCTCTCGGATCTGAACCGGGTGACCCGTGGGACGAAGACCATTTCAGCTTCAACCTGTGGCCCAGCTCCAATGGAAGACCTGATGAACCATTCTATACGGGTGAGATAGGTGACGGGATTATCAAGTTTGAATGCTATGTGGTTGATGCCTGGTCATCACAGGGTATGCAGATGATCTTTACCCCTTACTCAGTCTCAGGCACTAACGGTTATATTGCAGACGGGGTCACTCCAAGAGGTATATGGATGCCATGGAAAACCACCGGCACCTATATTACTGAAGGCTGGACCACGGTTTCAGTTCCGCTGACTGAGTTCAAGTACACGCATGACGGAAGTACAGCCGGAAGCGGTCTGTCAAAAGAGATGCTCCGGGGCCTGACATTCTTTGTGTGGAATGGAGGTGTTACAGGAACAGAATGTACTCCGCATATCTGTATAGATAACATACGGGTAGTACCTAAATAACATCAACTGAAAAACAATTTGCGATGCATAAGAGACTGATTAAAATCCGCGTTTGGGCACTACTGTTCGCGACATTGTGTACAGTTGGTGCAAGTGTTTTCCTCACCTCATGCGAAAAGGAGAAGGAGGACACAACTGTGGCTCTGTACAGCTTCGGGCCTATGCCCATAGCCAGGGGAGCAGAACTGAAATTCATCGGGGCGAATCTTGACAGGGTGACAGCAGTGGTGTTGCCTAATAACATCACCATTACAGCTTTCACTACAAAGTCATCGACCCTTCTGACACTTACTGTCCCGCAGGAAGCAATGCCCGGTCTGGTGCTACTTAAGACGCCGGACGGCGATATTACCACGAAGACACCCATAGGTTTTTCAGAGCCCATATCCATTGCAGGCTTTGCACCTGCAACGGTGAAGGCCGGTGATGAGCTTACTGTCTCCGGGGATTATCTGAACCTTGTGGGTGAGTTGATATTCACTGACCGCGTCTCAGTGCTGGCGGCCGACTTCACAAGCCAGAGCCGTACGGAGATAAAGGTTGTTGTGCCGGATGAGGCACAGACAGGCAAGATTGCCGTTTCTGATGCTGAAGAAGATCCAATCATTGTCTATTCAGAAACCAGCCTCACAGTAAAATTGCCAGCCTTTACATCCATTACTCCCAATCCTGTTAAGGCAGGGGCGGCTCTTACAATTGCCGGCACCAACCTTGACCTGGTTGAGACAATCACCCTGGGTGGTGACAAGGTGCTCTCTGCCGCTGACTTCGTCAGCCACACGGCAACAGAGATAGTAATCAATGTGCCGGATGACACTAAAGACGGTAAAGTGACGATGATACCTGCTTCCAAAGTGAATGTTGTGTCAGCCGATGACCTGGTGATGGTGATACCTACCGTCAGCGTTACTCCGGTGACACTCAAGAACGGTCAGGATATAACCGTCACAGGAACTGATCTTGACCTGATAGACCATGTGACCTTCGGAGGTGACAAGCAGGGCATCATCAAGGCAGGAGGTACTGCAACACAGATACTGGTGACAGTGCCTGATGATGCCATCACGGGGGTGGTCACTTTCTTCACCAAAGCCGACAAGGAGGTTGCCGGCCCCAACCTCACCATGATTGACCCGGTATTTACATCATTCACCCCGACTTCCGGGAAGCCCAATACGGATATTACAATCACCGGCACTGACCTTGACCTGGTGGTTGATGTCATCTTTACAGGTGATATTTCAGGAACCATCGGCACACGTACTGCCACTCAGATGGCTGTGACGATCCCTGTGGGCGCCAGGACCGGTAAAATCACCATGGTCGCCAGAAACGGAACAACGGTGCAGTCTGCTATTGACCTTACCGTGGAAAGCAACCTTCCTGACTTCACTTCATTCTCCGAACCCAAGGGCACCCCCGGTCAGATACTGACACTGAACGGTACTAATATGCTCCTGATCAAGGAGCTGATATTCCCTGGAGGGATCTATGCAACAGCCTATGGCGTGAAGACTGACACAAAGGTTGAGGTATATGTGCCGGCTAATGTCGCCAGCGGATACGGACAGATCACTATGATCACCTATGAAGGGGAGCAGGGACTGCTGCCTTCATTGTTCTTCGGCGGAACCGATCCCATCACCCCGCAGACGATTATGATCACCAATTTCAACGGCGGTGGCGCAACACAGTCGACCTGGGGAGGTGTGGTAACATTCGGTACCCCCTCAGTGGTCTTCGACGGCACTGCCGCCATGCTCGGCCTGACAGGTGCCGGCTGGCAGTGGACCTGGGCTCAGAACTGGGATAATAACTGCAGGCCCCCGCTGGCTCATCCGGAGGATTATGTAATAAAGATGGATATCTGTATCACAACCCCTGCTCCGGGGGTTGAAGCCGGCTTCTGCCTCAAAGGCTGGGATACTGCACCATACCTGGGCAATAATGTCTTCGGCACCTCCACCAACGGAAACTGGGTCACCCTGACGTTTGATGTCCTGAGTGCCGGTATGGTGATCGACGGTACCGGCGACTGGGGTATCTGGATCAATGGTGGCAACTATGACCTGACCGGTGTTATGATAGACAACTTGCGTTTTGATCCTAAATAACGGTGATTGATTAGGTAAGCCATTCAGTTTGAAACAAAGGGTATCTCGGATTTTATCACTAAATTGAGATACCCTTTGTATTTTTAACAGGAGTTAAGGACTTTTACATATGAGCTTTTTCCACAGGGTACTGGCAGTTGCAATATTTCTTCTTGCCGGATTTGTCACTGGTGCTGCGCAGGGCACAAAATTCGAGGCTGAAAACGGCACGCTGACCGGTACTGTCTCGGTGCAGTCATCAGTTGCGGGCTATTCAGGAACAGGATATGTCGGCATCTTTCAGGATGATGCTGACAGGGTCACCGTGAGCTTTACACTGACACAGGGGGCATGGTATAAAATCCATATAGGGTATGCCGGACCTTATGGCGACAAGAAGAATATCATTACCGTCAACGGTAACAGTGCGGAGCTCTCCTTCCCGGCCTCAACTACCTTTA